>JADLHS010000547.1 GCA_020848635.1 Limisphaerales bacterium | reverse complement strand
CACCGCGCTGTATGCAAACGCGACCTCCGTGCCGAAAGCCGTCCACAACGCGCCGACCACAATGCTCGATAGACAATCGCCTACGCCATTGACCGTCGCCAGCGTACCGAACGCCATGCCGTGATGTTCCTCAACCACGAGTTCAGCGCAGAACGAGTCTTCGAGCGTCTCCTCGATCGCCACATACACGCCGCCCAGAAAAAAGATTGCGGCCAGCGTCCCGACCGTAAGGGGAAGGAAGATAATCGCCAATGCCATCACGGCTGCCAGCGCGTATCCCGCGGCGAGCACTCGGCGCTTCCGGAAACGATCCGCCAGCCAGCCGGCGATGAACGCAAAGCCCGCGTAGCACACGTTGTGCAACACATAAAGCCCAACCGCCAAGCTCGCCGCCTTCGCCGCGCCCACCGACGGCATGAGTTTCTGAGTTGCCAGCAGGATTAGCAGCGTGTGCGCGAAATCACCCGCGCCGAAAAGCCCGACGGCGATGAGGAATTTCCGGAAAGACGGCGGCAGCAGCCGCAGCCGCTCGCTAAACGTAACATGCGGCACCGGCTTGCGCTCCTTCTCCCGCACCGCGAACGCCATCAGCCCCACCGCGATGAGACTCGGAATCAGCGTCACCGCGAAGAGCGACGGGTAATGATGATGAAACGCGCCGAGCAGAAAGAAAGCAGTTGCCGGTCCGACAATCGCCCCCAAGGTGTCCATCATCCGCTCAAAGCCGAACGCGCGGCCGTAAGTTTCCTTCGTCACCGCTCCGGCCAACAACGCCTTGCGCACGGGCTGGCGCACCCCCCGGCCCAGCCAGGCAAGAGACCGCGCCAGGAGGACGTGCCACGCCGCGGTGGCGAGACCGAAGGATGCCGTTCCCAGCGCCGTGACGAGATAGCCGATAACCGCGACGGGTTTGCGGCGGCGCAGCTTGTCGGTGTAATAGCCGGACGCCATTTTGGCAAAGCCCGACAAGCCGTCGGAAACGCCTTCGATGAGTCCCACCCAAAACGCGGCCACTCCCATCGTTGCCAAGAACGCCGGCATGACCGTCGTGGCAATTTCATGCGACCAGTCGCTGAAAAGCGAGGCCAGTCCGATGCCGAGCACGGTGCGGTTGAGCCAGCTAAAGCGGGGCGGCGGCCGGTGATTCAAATCGGTTGCCAAGGACCGGCCCTCCAAATCACTCGGCGTTTCCCGGGCCGGCGTAATGGATGACTTTGACCTTTTCCAAAGTCACAAGGCCGCCGCCAATCATCGGCGTGAGCAAAGGCAGGAAGGCGTTGACCTTCTCCTCCGCGTCCACGATCTCAATGACCATGGGCAGGTCCGTGGAGAGCCGGAGAATTTTTGCGGTGTGCAGGCGGCTCGCCTTGCCGAAGCCCATCGGCCCGCGCAACACCGTCGCGCCGGCCAGGTGCGCCGCCCGCGCTTTCAGCACGATGGCTTCGTAAAGCGGCTGGTGCTCCCAGCGATCGCTCTCGCCGATGAAGATTCGCAACAGGACGGCTTCAGGAGGAATTTGCATATCAGTTGCCTTTCAGGGAACTCACCGCCGCGCCCAGCAGATAACCCAGCCACACGGCGATCAAGCACAACCCGACGGACAGGAGGACGTTACCGCCCGCGTAAAGCCATTCGCGGTCGCGCAGCAGATTCAGGGTTTGGAGACTGAACGAAGAGAACGTGGTGTAACCACCGCAAATGCCGATCATGAAGAATTGCCGGAACCCCGGGGACGGCAGCAACCGTCCCTCCGGGGCAGACAGCGCGGCGAGAAAGCCGATGACCAGGGAGCCACTCACGTTCACAACGAGCGTCCCCATGGGAAACGACTCACCATAGCGCGTGGCGACCAGGCCCGAAAGCCAGAATCGGCCAACGCTGCCAAGCGCCCCACCCAATGCCACCCAGAGATAGGTCAACATGATCGTAAACCGCAAACTCCCGGCACGAAAAGCAATCCGCCCCGGGGAGAATCGTTTGCCAGGCTCATTCCTATCTCGTTTCCCGACGGGTGTCCATTCATCCTTCGCCGGCGATTGGGGAATTGGTTCGGGCTCACTTCTCCGGCTCGAATCTGTTCCGCAACTCCGAGTCGAACGGCGCATCGCGAAGGGTACGATCGGAGTTTGTCGGCCGGTCACTGACGCGCCATCGTACCAATCCCACGTCCATCTTGCACAAGGGCTGCGTGGATTCGTTGCGGAATCCAGTACCGAAAGCGGTCAGCAGTGTTCCGTCTGGCAGTCGGACCGTGGACGTGGTTTGGCTCAGGCCCCACCACGAGTTGCGACCGGTAACCTTGCCGGTCCAGTAGGCGAGGAGATATTTGTGATCCAGATCCCAAGTCTGACCGTGATCATGGCTGATCATCGCCTCAATGCCAAAACGCGGGAAGCCGTCCTTCGTATCGGGGTAACCGACCCGCACGACGTACGGCATGACGAGGTCACCATTCGGGAGCACCACCAGGCTCGGGTGATGCCGGCCATATTCGTAAAGCCGGTTCAAATCCGACCAGGTTGCGCCATTGTCCCGGGAGATGGACACCCCCATCCCGGAGTAAAGATCAAGCTCGCCTTTGAACCGCACCGGGTTATCCGTGCGGCAGGCGGCCACAATGTCCCCATTCTTCGCCCGGACCAACGCGACCTCGTTGACGCCATACCACGCGGGCACGCTCGTCTCCCGGCCCCACGACTTCCCGAGATCGGTGCTGAACCATAGATAGGCCTGCGAGTACTTGCTCCTGGGGTCGTCCCGCAGCGCTCCGGTCTCGTTCCAACGGGCCTCGGCCAGCCGCATGATTTTTCCGGCTTTGTCCCGATCCACCAGCAACGGATCCCAATGGTAGAGTTCGCGGCCATTGGCACCTTTGGGCACCGGCGCCGTCTCGGTCCAAGTCAGGCCATAGTCGTGGCTGAAATAACGGGTGCCGGATTCCGGGCTGGTCGTCAGAAATCCGTTCCCAAGGTGCGTCAACCCCGCGGTAACTCCGACATCGGGTTTGCCTTGCGCATCCGTGTGCAGCCATCGCCGCTCACTCCAGGTCGCGCCCAAGTCATCACTGTAAATCACAACGGTGCGTACCGGGGGCGGCCCATACTCAATCGTCATCAACAAACGCTTCTTTTCCGGCATGTAAACGAGGTTGGGCATCTGCGCGTTTTCGTGTCCCCACGTCGCGGTGACCAGTTGAAAATGGGCCGGCAGCGAGGTGCGTTCGGCGGCGCCGTTCATCCGCTGGATGGTGTAGTCAACCCAGCCGGGCGTCGGCTCCACCGCGGCAATAAGCTCGGGTTTCTTCGGCCTCACGAGGTTGTTTTTGTCAGCGCAGACTGTCCGCGGAACGGCCACCTGCTCCGTGGGGCTCCATAAACAACCGGCACAACCCAGCGCGAGGAGGACGATTACGATCACCGCCGGTGGGTGTTTGGGCTCGCAGTGAGAAATGGGTTCTGGCACGGCACGGGTAACGGAACGCTGGCTTCGCCTTGGATTCATTGCCCCAAGGCTACGCTGGCGTACGCGGGGAGCAAGCTCAGCGGTGGCAATT
>JADLHS010000546.1 GCA_020848635.1 Limisphaerales bacterium | reverse complement strand
TGACTGAATCAGCGCCGGGCCCCAAGGCTTCGCTCTACACCACCTACGGCAATAATTGTCTTCCATAATCGCTGTTGAGTTCCGCCGCTTGGCCAGTGTCGGACCTGCCTTCGCAGTTAGCCATTCAATCGGCGCATTCCGAACCGGCATCGGAACAAATCGTTTCGGCAGATTGAGAAAGAATCCATCTGCAACTCCAAAATGCCCGTAAATATACTCTATTCCGTGTTTTCAGATGCTGGCACAGCGCCAGCTAAAGGACAGTTGAGCCGGCCAGTTATTGGAACTTCAGATTCAACTTCAGGGCGGCAATAGCCACTCCGCTTGCACATGAGCAGCGGGATTGGATCGACCGTCATGGCCTGACAACTTCGGAAAGTTGCTGGGGCGCGACAAAACATTCAACAGTAGAGAAACAAAATGAACACATTGAATTTGGCGACAGAATGTCCGAAATGGGAAGCTCCTCCAACGCGATTGTCAACGGTGGGCAAGAGCGAGGGAACAACATCGCCATCAGCCCTGCCTCTCTTGTCGAACTTGCGCCCGCGTACGGTCGTCGCTCCATTTGATTTTTCAAATGTTTCCACCGAACTTCTGGGTCGCTTAATTGCCCTAGCGGAGACTACCGAGATGACGGTGCATGTCCTTCATGTCGTCGAACCGTCAGTCGGAGTTGTTGCCAATGGAGACACGCCGATTTATCCGGGAGCGCGAGCCGCCGCCGCCCGCATGCAAATCCAGCAATGGGTCGCCCAAACCTTCCCTGGCCAGGTGTCCATTACGACCACGGTGCGCGTGGGGCGGGCCGCTGATGAAATCGTGGCACATGCACAGGCGCTTTCTGCCGATCTCATGGTCATGAGCGCTCATGTGGGCAGCGCCAAGAAGAATGTCTTGTTGCGAACAACGACTGAACGGGTGGTGCGTCAGTCCCCGTGCCCAGTCTTGGTCGTGGCGCGCGATCAGGTGCAGGAATTCCTTAGTACCCCGGAACAGTTTCCCCTTCGGTCTTGGAAGCGCATTTTGTTGCCACTGGAGCTTTCCGGCAACGATCGTGAAGCATTGACTTATGCGGCAGCGATTGCCCGCGAGAACGGGGCGAAGTTGCACATTCTCCACTGTGTCGATGGGCAGAAGGCAAAGTCGGATGAGGGTGTTCCCAGCGTGGAGGAGCGCATGGTAACTCGGCTGGGTTCGGAGCTCGGCTGGCCCGTTGAGTATGAGGCCACTGTCTGGAGTAACGTACCGTTGCTGAACGCCATTTTGCAGGAAGTAAAACTCTCCAAGATTGATTTGATCGTCTTGCCGGCGCGCGATTGTGCGTGGTTTCGGCGTCATCGCTTGTGGAGCATCACGGACGGGATTCTAAGGCACGCCCCCTGTCCGGTTCTGAGTGTCAACGCGGCGGTCAAACCGTTGGTGGTCTGACGTAATTTATTTCAAGGGAAACAACGTAACGCCTAATCGAGATGTCGGGATTTGATTTCATTCAAGATTTGGGTTTGGTGATGCTGGTCGCCGCTGCCGCGGCCTGGCTTTGCCAGCGCATCGGCGTGCCCGTGGTCATCGGCTACATAACCGCTGGCATCTTGATTGGACCGCATACGCATTCGTACGCGCTGGTTTCGGACCCGGAAAGAATTCAGTCACTGGCACAGATCGGACTGGTGTTCCTGATTTTCAGCATCGGTCAGGGCGTCAAGTTGCAACGGCTCCGAAAGGTCGGGTTGCCGCTGGTTTTGGCCACACTCGCCATTGCGGCGCTGGTCCTGGTCGGCACCCGGGTTTTGGGGGTCGCGCTGGGATGGCCGGGTGAATACAGCCTCGTGCTGGCGGGAATGCTCATGGTTTCCAGCACCGCCGTACTGGGTAAAAGTCTGCGGGAGGCCAACGCCACGCATAGCCGGTTCGGTCAAACGGCGCTGACGGTTACGGCGCTCGATGATCTGGTGGCCGTGGTTACGTTGACGGTGCTCACCTCACTCATCCAGGTGGGGCAGGCCGACTCGATGGTTGTCTTCGGCACGGTGATTCGTTTGCAGGCGATCATTGTCACGATGGTTATTGGCGCATTGTTGCTGGTTCCACCGTTGCTCAATCGCTTGGGCGGAGGCATGTCATCCGAAGTGCGTTCCTTGGTGATTGTCGGATTGTTGCTCGCGATGGCCTTGTTGTCGGCGAAAGCGGGCTTCTCAGCGGCGCTGGGCGCGTTTCTGTTGGGAGCAATTGTTTCCACCACCGGGCGCGGCGAACAGGTGGACCGCGTGCTGGGCGGTTTGTGCGAGGTGTTCGCGCCGGTCTTTTTTGTGGCCATCGGTATGTTGTTCGATTTCACAATGCTGGCGGATGTCTGGCCGCTAATACTCGGAGTGTTCTTGATTGCCGTGGTGTGGCGCACGATCGCGGCCACCGGCGCGTTGCTGTTGGTGGGACATTCGATGCGGGATGCGGCTCGCGCGGCGCTTTGTCTGACGCCCATCGGTGAATTCTCGCTCATCATTGCGTTGACGGGCGTGCAGGGCGGATTGGTGCCGCAATCATTTTATGCTCTGGGCATTGGGGTTTGTCTGCTGACATCACTGACGACGCCTCTTTTAATCCGGCAGTCCAATTCGTTTGGCAAATGGATGGAGCGGAAACAACCGGGTTTTCTCGCGCAGTGGATTGAGTTCTATCACGAATGGATCGAAAGCCTGAAGCAGCGGCGCAGTGGCAGTTTGTTGTGGAAATTGACGACACCTCGGATCATTCAAGTTGCATTGCTGGTGTTGTTCGTTACCGGCCTGCTTCTCTTGGCGCGACCGCTGTATGCGCTCGCCGAGAAATGGATTGGCGCCGACTGGCCCGTAACCAACGGATTGTCGCTGGTGTTCTGGTTTGGCTTCGGCGTGGTGTTGCTGGCGCCCATTATCGCCCTGTGGCGCAACGTCGAGGCGCTGGTCATGATCTGTGCGGAGTCCGCCACGCGCGGCCGGACCAAGCGGGCCAGCCTCCAGCCGCTTTTTGAACGGCTGCTCAAAGGCGTGGCGGTGTTAGGCATGATCCTCTGGCTGGCAGTGCTCATTCCGTACGCGGTGTTTCCCTGGTGGGGATTGGTCGCGCTCGTAGTGGCATGCACCACTCTCGCGGTGGTGTTCTGGCGCAAGCTGGTTCGCCTGCATAGCCGGTTCGAGATTGAGTTGCGGAGTCAGTTGGCCGATTCACCGTTTGCAGGCGGCAAGGTGGCGTTAGCTGGCTGGCCGGAATCCAATGGCCGATGGGAATTGAATCTGGCGGAATGCACAATCAAGGAGAACACCCAGGCCGCGGCGCGGTCGATCTCTGAGTTGCCACTGCGCCAGTTGTTTTCCTGCACGATTGTGAGTATCGAGCGACAGGGAATTACCATTCCCAACCCGACGGCCGAAACTGTTTTGTACCCGAACGACAAGACCCTGTTGTTGGGAGAAAACGAGAATCTGCGGAAAGCTGAGCGTTGGCTCAACGCTCCCGTTGAATCAAATGCCGGCAAGCCCGAGTCTCCGCAACTGGCCGACTTGGGTCTCGAACAACTGACCGTACCGGTCAGCTCGCGCCATGTCGGAAAATCGTTGGCCGATCTCTCGCTGAATTCGCTGCTCGGAATTCAGATCATCGGAATTGAGCGAGACCATCGCTCCGTGTTGAGTCCCGGTCGCACGGAAACGCTGCACCCGGGCGACCAACTGTTGGTGCTCGGAACTCCCGAGCAGGTCAACGAAATGGCGTTCTGGCTCGCGAACTGACGAGTGCCAGCAGTTACGGAATAACACAATCAACCAAAGAAAGATCAAACATCATGAAAACAGTTATGAATCCTCGTGTCATCTATATTACGCAACAAGATATGAAACGGCTCCGCCCGCTTATTGAGGGCATGAAGAATTCGCGCGACGATCTGCGCGCCTTGCAGGTCGAGTTGGAAAACGCACGCGTAGTCACGCCCACTGAGGTGCCGCCGGATGTAATCACCATGAACTCCAAGGCCCGGCTCCGGGACTTGGACACCGGTGAAGAAATGATCTTCACACTGGCTTTTCCCGGCAACGCGAGTATCGAGCACGACCGAATCTCCGTCATCGCTCCTATTGGTACGGCGATGCTGGGGCATCGGGTGGGCGACAAATTCGAGTGGGAAGTACCCGCTGGCTCCGTTCGTCTGCAAGTTGAGGAGGTGTTGTATCAACCAGAAGCCGCCGGCGATTACCACTTGTGAAGTTTCACCGCGCACTGTCACGAACAAAGAGTGACTCGGACATCATGGGCCTGCAACCTGCTTTGGTGATTGAGGCTGACAGGGTGGATTCACTGCAGCGAATCTCGTCTCGTCGGCCGAAATTTGTCCTACTCTTGGCTACCTTAGGAACAGCGGTCGCGATCCGCGCGACGCTACGGGCGGTAGTTTCATCCGAGGAATTGCCGTGGGCGATGCTCGC
>JADLHS010000545.1 GCA_020848635.1 Limisphaerales bacterium | reverse complement strand
GCGGCGAGACAGCGCGGGCAATTGCCGGAAAGTTCGTCGCCCGCCAGCGGCTCACCGCAGCGGCGACAAACTTTCGGCTCCATTTCGGACGAGTTGGCCATTCAGAGGATTAAGCCGCAGCGAACGAGCACGATTACGAGCGAACTCGGGCGGTGTTAGTGGCACGGGCGTCCCGCCCGTCCGTTTCAAAAACAAGCCGCTGGGACCCAAACCAGAACCGAACGGGCGGGACGCCCGTGCCACTATCGCGACCAGACTTCCAGCAGATGCTTCATCTCCTGCTCTTCCTCAGCCGCGGAAGTGCAAAGCTGTCGGACCTCCGCCCGCAAGAGTTCCCGCAATCGGCTGCGCATCCGATGAATCGTCACGGCCACCGTGCCCAGCGCCAGGCCAAGTTTGGCCGCGGCGGCATCGTAGCCTTCCGGTTCCGCGCCATCCAGAAACGGAGCGAGCGTCGCAAAGAACTCCTCCTTGCCACGCGCGCGATGTTCCTCGCGCAACGCCGCAAACGCTCGCGTGACAACCGCCTGGGCAAAACGCCGATCAAAAGCGGCCTCGGGCGAATCCGCCGTCAAGTCTGGTCCGCAAAGCCGCTCGGCTTCTTCTGTATTAATAGGAATCGTCACCTTTCCGCCGCCGCGCTTGAGCGCCTTGTCCCGCAGGGCTTGCTTGATCACAAAATTCCGGAGCGAGGTGAGCAGGAAAGTCCGGAAGCGGCCTTTCTCCGGCCCGACCTGCGCCAGGTCTTCACGCGCCAGCACACGGGCCAGGAATCCTTGCACCAGATCCTCTGCGTCAGGCGGTGACTGGCCCTGCCGGCGCAGGAACGAATAAAGCGGCGGCCAGTAAGCTTGGCACAGGTCCTCCAAGGCCGCGAAGGAGACAGTTGATCCGCCTGCCCCGGCATGCAACACCTTGGACCATTGGGTGGAGGGAAACTCCGCGTGCGCGGTCCGATCCGAAATGGCTGCCCCGGTTTCGTTCATGCGTTGGGCCGACGTTACCAAGGACCACCAAAAGCAAAAGCTCCATTTGTGTAATCCCAGCGAACCAAAACGGCTTAGTCAAAACAAAGCAACGCTATGAAAACACGAATCTATTCAGGACTTTTCTGCCTGGTGGCGGCTGCGTATTGCCTGCTCACCGTCCCCAACCTTGTTTTAGCCCAGGGCACGGTGAACTTCATCACCCCGGATGCGACCAGGCGTTATCTCGCCGGCGGCTCGGATCCAGGCAGCGATTGGACCGAGGTCAGTTTCAACGACTCGACGTGGCCCGCAGGTCCGGCGCGGCTGGGGTTCGGCGGTGATGGTGAGCAGCGCATCCTGCCGCCGGGGCACATTACCGATTACTTCCGACACGCTTTCACGGTCACGGATGTCGCCGCCGTGTCCAATCTCCAGGTGCGATTGAAGCGCGATGATCGGTTGGTACCATCAGACACGCAGGCGAGCCTGTCATCGGCGCAAGCCGGCAGGCCGGCAAACCAGCCACTGCCACTGCCACTGCCACTGCCACTGCCACCGCCACTGCCACCGCCACTGCCACCGCCACTGCCACCGCCACTGCCACCGCCATCAATCGTGTGCCAGTCTATGGAGGGTCTTTCAAAACCGTAGCAGCGTGAGCGTGGAATTCAAGGCCCAGTTGCCGCCGGTGGGCAGCGTGGCCACCGGCAGGGTGCCGGTCAGTTGCGCGGCGGGCAGCGGGCCGGCGAGGTTGCCGGACATGATCGCATAGGGCGTGGGCGTGATCTTCTGGCGCGGAGCCAACGCGGTGAACGCGCCGCCGCCATTGGTGCGCACCTCGATGTCCAGCCAGCAATCCGCGCCGGTGAACACGTCCGAGCCGAAATCCAGCGTAGCGGTGAAGAGGCCGTTGCTGACGCTCGTGGGCGAGTTGGTCACCGGCCCGGCGACGACGGCAGGGCCGCCGCTCGAGTCGTAAAGCGTAAATTGCAAATCGTAAATACCGCTGGCCGGATTGGTGCCCTCGTCGAGTCGTCCCTGGTACGTGAACGCCGTGCCTTGGGCTTGGGCGTTTGAGAGTGGAGTACTGAGGGAGGAGTGCAGGGCGAAAGCGGCCAGGAGGATGCGTGTTCTGTTTCTCATGGTTCAAAGGGTTGAAAGATTCATGGATGAGCCAGGCTTTGCTTCACCTTCATGGCTTCTGGTAGAGGAACATCACTTTGCCTGGTGTCCACGACCAGGTGTCGTTGTAAAAAGCCTCGAGGCCGTCGGAGCCGGTGGAGATGAGCACTTCCTTGCCGGTCCACACCGCGACATGGTCCTGCCGCGGAGTGGGCGCGCCGACCGTGGTCACGGCCATCCAGTGGCCGGTGGCCGGATCGTAACCGGCACCGCTACCCATGCCACCGCTGTTGGCTCCACCCCAGATCATCATCTCCCGACCGGTCCAGATGGCGGTGTGGCTTTCGCGCCCTACGAGCGCGCCGGCGCCCGTTACGGCTTGCCACCCATTCAAGGCGGGGTTGTAGCGTCCACCGTCAGTTGGATAATAGCCCGCGGCATCCACTCCTCCCCAAACAATCATCTCGCTGCCCGTCCACACGGCGGTGTGCCGGCGGCGTTCCCTCGGTGCGGCATTGGTGGAGAAGGCCGTCCAGACATCGCTCGCCGGGTTGTCGCGGCCGCCGTCGCCCAGCAAGTACGCCAGGTTCGTGGCTCCGCCCCAGACGATCATCTCAGTGCCGGTCCACACAGCGCTGTGGTCGAAGCGCGCCGTGGGCGCGTTGTTTAATGGGACGGGCGTCCAGGTATCGGACGGCGGATGGTAACGGCCGCCGCTGTTCTGGGCGCCGGATTTCGATGCGACGGCTCCGCCCCAGACGATCATTTCTTGCCCCGTCCACACGGCCGTGTGGAACGCCCGCGCGCTTGGGGCAGAGTTCGTGTTCAGCGGTAGCCACAAGTTGGCGGCGGGCAGATAGCGCCCGCCGTCGTTGGCCGCGCGGAACCCGCCTTCAGTGGTATTACCGCCCCACACGATCATCTCGGAGCCTGTCCAAATCGCGGTGTGCGAAACGCGACCGGACGGAGCGCCGTTGGTGGAAAGGAGGGTCAGGGTATTGGCTACGGGATTGTAGCGCCAACCGTCCGCGAAGAACTCCGGATTGCTCCGATGTCCCAGTCTCTGTCCGCCCCAGACAATCATCTCGCTTCCGGTCCAGACGACGGTGGCATCCTTGCGCACGGCCAGAACGGCCGGGGCATTGGTGGGCACCGCAGACCAGGCGTCCGCTGCGGGATGGAAACGGCCCCCATCTTTCAGCGAGTTGCCGCCGAAGGCGTCCTGTCCGCCCCACGCAATCATTTCCGTGCCGGTCCAAACTGCGGTGTGCAACCAGCGGGCGGGAGGTGCGCCATTCGTAGGAGTGGCGCTCCAACTGTCAGCGGACGGGCGGTAACGCGCCCCATCATTCAACGTGCTGGATGCTCCCAGACCGCCCCAGACGATCATCTCGGTTCCCGTCCAGGCTGCTGTGTGCCGGGTGCGGAGGGCGGGCGCACCAGCGCTGTTCACCGAAAACCATTTGTCCTCGGCGGGGAGATACCGGGCGCCGTCGTTCAGAAAACCTCCGTCGGAACCGCCCCAGATAACCATCTCGGTCCCGGTCCAGACCGCCGTGTGTTCGTAGCGTGCCGTGGGCGCTCCGCCGGTGGACACGCTGCTCCAGCGATCAGCGTCGGGATCGTAGCGACCGCCGTCATTGACCAACCCCGCCGCCACGCCGCCCCAGATGAGCATCTCGGTGCCCGTCCAGATGGCCGTGTGGCCAACACGCCCCGCCGGAGCGTCTCGCGTGGCAAGCTTGCTCCATGAAGCCTCCTCTGGATTGTAGCGGGCGCCGTCGTTCAAGACGCCGCTGACATCCTGGCCGCCCCAGACGAGCATTTCCTTACCGGTCCAAACCGCCGTGTGCTGGCTGCGAGCAGTCGGAGCGCCCTCGGGGAGGATGGGCTTCCAAGTGTTCGCTACGGGATCATAGCGGCCACCATCTGGCAACGCACGCCCGCCATCTGTGCCGCCCCAGACGATCATCTCGGTGCCCGTCCAGACGGCGGTGTGCAGGCCGCGACCGGATGGAGCCTCGATGGTGGAAATCGGGATCCAAAGGTTGAACGCCGGATTGTAGCGGACCCCGTCATTGAAATAGCCGCCGCCACTCGTGCCACCCCAGATGATCAGGTCAGTGCCTGTCCAGATGGCGGTGTGAGCGTGGCGTGCCGCGGGAGGTGACGCGCCGCCACCCGGATTGCGCGGCTGCCAGAAATTGCCCGCTTGCATCGTGTCGAGTTTGACATAGCCCGCACTCACGAGAGCGGGGTTCTCCGTGGCGGAAAGAACGATGCCGCCACTGGTCACCCCTGCCTGGCCGCTGGCATTGAGGTTTGCCGCCGCTGCGCCCGGCGCGAGGCTGGTCGCCGCGATCGAGCCGCCACCGATGTTCGCGGGAGAAATGAGGCCGGTGAGTTTGGAGGCGTCGACGGTGCCGCTGACCCGTGCCGCCACGATGGCGTAAGGCGAGGCCGTGATCGCCTGCCGGGGTGACAAGGTGGAGAAAGCGCCTGCGCCATTCGTGCGCACGCCGATCTCCAGCCAGCGTGCGTTGCCATCGAAGGCCGCGCCGAAGTCCAGCGTGACGGTGAAGAGGCCATTGCTCACCGCGAGGTGGTTGACCTCGTTGCTCACGCCCACCGTCGCGCCGCCGCTGGCGGCGTTGTAGAGCGTGAAGGTGAAGTCGGTCGAGCCGTTGGCTGGCGCTCCGCCTGATTGGAGCACGCCCTGGTAGGTGAAGGCGGTGGATTGGGCGAAAGCCGGAAGGTTGAGCCCCGCCGGAAGCAGGCAGAGACAGGCCAGTCGGCCAAGGAGTTTGGGGTTCATGATTCGTTGGCTTGGTCTAGTGCTGGGTATGACGGCGGTTTTCAGGAAGGAGGCGATCATGGTTTGCGCAGGCGGTAGAACTTCGTTGGGGTGGTGGCGAGGACAATGGCGGGATTGCTCGCGCCACTGGGCGAGTTCACCCAGTTGGTGGTGCTGAGGCTGACAGTCTCCTGCAGCACGAAGCCGGGCGTGTTCGGTGACCAGGAGATGCGCGCCTGGCCCGAGCCGAACGGAACGATGGAGAGCAGCGGCGCATCCGGCGTCTGCACCGCGATGGGAAGCGCCCAGAAGCCGCCGGTCAGTGAGTAAACGCCATTAGTCATCGGCCCGCCGGCATCCGGCTGGCCAATCGTGCCGCTGACGGCATAGACGCCGCCGGTGCTCGTGCCGCCGCCACCGGCGATCTTGAACCAGTCGATGGCGTAGTTCTGCGCGGACGCCGTGAGGACGCTCGCGCTCAAGGTCAAAGTGAAGAGAAGAGATTTCATGTCCGGGTTCCTTTGGATTATTCGTTGACGAGTTTCTGGAGGAGTTTTTCGAGTTTTTCGACGCGTTCCTGGAGGGCCGAGTTTTCCCGCTGGCTGGCTTCCAGCTTCTGGTTCAACCCCTGAATCGCCGCCAGCGCCACGCCGGCAGAGTCGAGCGCGGCCAGATGCTTGTCGTCATGGCCCGTGCCGAAGGCCGCGTAGAAATCCTGCGCCATCGGACCGATGTGTCGCACCTCCGGGCCTTCCACCTTGTAGTTCCAGCCCTGCACGGGCAGCGAGGCCACGCGCTCGAGGATTTCGCTCGGGTTCACCGGCGTCAAATTCTCCTTCGTGTTGCGGTCCGAGTTGTCCGCCCACACGCCGCCGTCGGTCAGGCGTGCGCCCGTCCAGGTGCTGATGGTCTGACCGGGAAAATCCGAAAGCCCGCCGAGGACAATCCACCGCTCGCCGCCGCCATCGCCCCGCTGCCCGGCGTAGTCCACGGAGAGACCTTGCGCGGCATGCACGTGAAAGCGGTGGGCAGAGAAGCTCGGAGCCAGGTTGTCACGGCTCGACCACACAAAGGAGTAGTCGTGCAGCGCGTGTGCTTTCCGGCCGGCGGCGAAGGCCACCTGGCCCGCGACGTGGTTGGCGAATCCGCCCGGGATCGTGGCAAACGAGCGGACTGCACTGTTAAACCACCCGCCTCCGATGGTTGAACTTACCGAATTCGTACCAATGACGTTTTCGAAGCCTCCGCCGATGGTGGAGAGCCAACTGCCGTCCTCCACTGTGTTGCCAAGTCCCCCGCTGACGGTCGTGGCGCGTGCTCTTGTCTCAATGACGTTTACGGATCCGCCGCCGATGACTGAGTGCCACGCGTCCGGCCCGATGTCGTTGTTCTCCCCGCCAGTGATGACCGAGTGGTGCGAATTCGGGCCGATGTCATTGTTTTGCCCACCAGCGATCGCCGAGTGAGGCGAGGTCGTGTCAATGTCGTTCTTTTCGCCGCCCGCAATCGTCGAGTAGGATGAATCTTGCCAGATGACGTTGTTGTGTCCGCCACCAATGGTCGCATTCGTGTTTTGGTTAAAGATACCGTTGAACATCCCGCCGCCGATGGCCGAGATCGAAGAACTGCTCCTGATGTAGTTACCGGCGCCACCCGCGATGGTGGCGTATGAGGAGTCGGCCGCTACGTCGTTGGCGACCCCGCCGCTGATGGTCGAGGCGATCGAATTGGCCCCAATGCCATTTGCGTCCCCGCCGCCGACGGTACTGTTGGCACTGTTCGTGCCGATTTGGTTCTGGGAGCCTCCCCCCACGGCGGCGTAATCCGCCGCAGTCCCCACGGCATTGTCTCGCCCGCCCGCGATCGCCGACCACAGACCGCTGGCCGCGTTGCCGCCGCCGCCGCCGACCGCCGAAGCAAAGCCCAGCGCGCGGTTGTGACCACCGCCCGCCACCGTGGCCTCGGTGGCTCCGGCCAGGTTGAACTGGCCGCCGCTGATGCTCGCGTAGTCCGCGCCATTGGAAATGACGTTGGCCAGTCCGCCGGAGAGCGTCGTTTGGGCGGCGCCATTTTGGATGACATTCTCCCGTCCGCCCATCAGGACGCTGTCGTAAGCCACCGGTTCAATCCGGTTAAGATACCCGCCGCCCAGCGTGGCGCCGCCACCGTGGTTGGTGTTCGCCCAGCCGCCACCGATGACCGTCAGCTCGGCGCCCGCGTGGTTCGCCCCTCCGGCACGACCGCCACCCGCAATCACCACGGCATCCATGCCTGGCGCGACCGAGTTGCCAGCGTGGCCGCCGACCAGATTCGGCGACGTGGCCGTGGGTTCGAGGCGCAACGCCCGCGCGTTGTTGGCCTTGAACTCCAGCGGCTGATTGTCGGTCGTGCCGAGAAAGTGCGTGCCGGGAGTGGTGCCGGCGTTGCCGCCCAGCCGCCAGAAGGTGTTGTTGAGCAGGCCGGGGCTGAGGTCTTGGGCCGCAATCGCGCCGTCGGCGATGGCGGCACCACCCACGGCTCCGGTGGCCAGGGCCGCGCTGTTCACGCCGCCAGCCGCCACGCTCGTGGCCGCCTGCGCCCCGCCCGCGAAGATCGCGTACGGCGTGGGCGTGAGTTTCTGGCGGGGTGACAACGCCGTGAAGGGGGCGCCGCCGTTGGTGCGCACGGCGACTTCGAGCCAGCGCTCCGCGCCCGTGAACACGCCCGCGCCAAAGTCGAGCGTGACGGTGAACAGGCCGTTGCTGACCGTGGTGGGCGAATTCGTCACCGGCCCCGCGATCGACGTCAGTCCGCCGCTGGAGTCGTAAATCGCGAATCGTAAATCGTAAATACCCTGGGCTGGATTCGCGCCGTCGCTGAGCCGGCCCTGATACGTGAAGGCCGTGCCCTGGGCGCAGGCCGTCGAGGGTTGCAAGTTGAAGGCGCAAAGTAGCATCAGGCTGAACTGGAGGGGAGACAGTTTGGTTTTCATGGGAGTAT
The DNA here is from genome assembly GCA_020848635.1 of Limisphaerales bacterium. Classification (GTDB taxonomy): domain Bacteria; phylum Verrucomicrobiota; class Verrucomicrobiia; order Limisphaerales; family JADLHS01; genus JADLHS01. The sequence continues at coordinate 4,030 of JADLHS010000545.1, read as the reverse complement.
TACAGAAAGGTGATGGCGCATTTCAAGGAAGCGGACTTGTGACCGTGTAGCGGATGACGACGGTGCCAATGGAGGTATTGCCTCTCACTTCGGCCGCGAGGTCGTACGAGTAAAACTGGTTGTTGACGTCCAGAGTGAATGGCGCCGCCGGTGAGATGGTCGTGGCTCCGGAAGCATCCCCGAGTGTTGATCCCATGGTCGCAATCTCGACGGTCTCATTCACCAGCACGGCGTGCCGCTGCAAAGAGATGGTCACGCGGGCATGATCACTTACGTCCCGAACCCGCGCGTACATGCCAACGATCGTCGCCCCGTGCGGGAGCTGCAACGGTGCCCGCATGTAGGGGAGAGTGATTCTATAGGCAAAGAGCGTCCCTCCATCCCATAAAAAGCGCACCAGATCATCGCTTTCGGTTTGCAGCACCTGGGAAATCCACCCCGACGGGGGCACCGAGAGATACCGCGTGGTCTCGGCTACGGTGACCGTTCCCTCCACCTTCACGCTGCCATTCACATGCAGAGCCGTCTGTGGGTCGGCGGTCCCGATGCCCACGCGGCCGCTGCCGTCCACGCGCAGTCGTTCCGCGCCGGCCGTGCGCACGACCAGGTCATGACTGGCGAGGTAACCGATCTGGCCGGGGAACGTGCCAGCGGCGTTGTTGAAATTGATCGCGCCCAGGTAATTCGGCGACGACAGGGTGTTCCGCAACTCCAGCACGGAGCCGTTCGGGTTGGCCGTCGAGTCGAACCGTGCGCCGCCCAGTTCGCCCACCAAATGCAGCGGGTAGGCCGGACTGGCGTTGCCGATGCCGACCCGCCCCGCAGTGTCAATGGTCAGTGCAATCCCACCGTTGTTCACGAAGAAATGCAGCGGATGCGGACTTACGGAACCCAACCAGCAACCGTTCGCATCGAGATAGGTGCTCAGGCGGCGGTCGCCATCGGTATGCTCGATGCCATAGGACGAGCCGTCGGGCTGAACCGTCAACGCGGTGGACGGCGAGCCGGTGCCGATGCCCACCCGCTTGTTGATGGGGTCAACGGCCAGCGTCGTCGCATCCAGGGTGAGCGTGGAGTTCAACGCCCAATTGCCACCCGTGGGCAGAATAGCCGGGGCGATCGTGCCGGTCAGTTGCGCGGCGGGCAGCGGGCCGGAGAGACTGGCGGAGGAGAGGGCGTAAGGTGTGGGCGTGAGTTGCTGCCTTGGCGTGAGCGTCGTGAACGCCCCGCCGCCGTTGGTGCGCACGGCAATTTCCAGCCAGCGGTCGGCGCCGGTGAACACGCCAGAGCCGAAGTCGAGCGTGGCGGTGAACAGGCCGTTGCTGACGCTGGTGGATGAATTCGTAGTAGGTCCGGCAACGATGCCCGCTCCACCACTGGAGTCGTAAATCGCAAATCGTAAATCGTAAATCCCGCTGGCGGGATTCACGCCGTCACTGAGCCGGCCTTGATAGGTGAAGGCCGTGCTTTGGGCGACGCAGATGGAGAGTTGAGCCACGTAGAACGTGGTGAAGGTTGAGAGCGACAGCAGAGCCGTCGCGACTTTGAGGGTGAGTTTGGTTTTCATTTTGGTTCACCGCGGGTCCGGGTGGCCGGGCTAAGGTTCCAGACGCACGCGGTAGTAACGGGGGCCGTGGGTCGTGCCGCTGGAATCCACAAAGTTGGTCACCGATTCGCCGGCGCCCGGCGCTGGGATGAGTGGGCTGGAGTCGGTAAACGCTTTGCTCACGTCGCCGTTCGTCTGGACGCGATAGCTCATCCCGCCGACGGTGCTCCAGGTGAGGCGCAGGTTGTCGGCTTCGCGTTCAAGCGCAATGATGCGGAAGACGGACGCAGCATCGTTTGGTTTGGTGCCGGCCAGGAATTCGTTGAGGTTGGACGCGCCGTCGCCGTCCAGGTCCAGCGTCGCGTCGGCGGCGTTGGTTTTGCTGAGGCCAAACTGGTCTTCCCACCAGTTCGGAAGGCGGTCGGCGTCGGTATCCACAATCACCAGATCGGTCAGCCGCACGGTGCTCGCCCCGGCGTAAAGCACCGTGAAACGGGCGTAACCCTCGGTCGTGGTCAGAGCGCCGCCGCTCGGGACGTTGGCAAAGGCGCCCAGCACGGGAGTTCCGCCACTCAGCACGGTGAAGTTCGCGCCGTTGGTCATCACGCTGGCAAAGCCGTTGACCAATGTGACGGCCAGCGTGCCTCCCAGCGCGACGCTTCCGGCCACGTTGACGACATCGAACTGGCCTGGCGCGTAGCCGCCGATTTCCAATCGCAGCCTGGATGAGTTGGCCAGAACGAGGTGCCCGCTGAGGTTGAGCTGACCGGGCGAAGCGCCCGGTTCGATCGTGCCGTTGTTGGTCACGCTGCCGTTCAGCGCGGTTGAACCGGTGAGCGTTGCATTGGTGCAGAGGGTCAATCCATTGGTCATCTGGACGGTGCCGCCGTTCAACGTCATCGTCGCCGCGTTGGTGCCGCAGCCAAACGCGGTCAAACTGCTCAGGTCAACGACCGCGTCGGGAGCGTTGGACGCAATCGTGAGGTCGCCGGCCACGTTCGTCACGGAGCCCATGGCAATAGCCGTCGCCGCTGTATTCCCGCTGATGTCGAGCGAGCCGACCGCGGAAACCAGAGAGGCGAGATCAATGGAGGTGGCCGAGGTGTTTCCACTCAGGCTCAAATCCCCGCCCACGGTCGTGAGGGCATTCATATCCACGGCGTCCGCCGATGTATTCATGTCAATCACCACGGTGCCGCCGACGTTTGTGAGTGAACTCAGATCAATTCCCGCGACACTGGTGTTTCCGCTCAGACTCAAATCTCCGCCAACGCTCGTGAGCGCACTCATGTCCACAGCGGTTGCCGACGCATTCGTGTCAACCGCCACAGCACCACCAACGGTCGTGAGTGAGCTCAGGTCCACCTCCGCCATGCTGGTGTTTCCACTCAGGCTCAGGGCTCCGCCAACGGTCGTGAGCGAAGCCATGTTCACAGCGGTCGCCGACGGATTCATGTCAATCGCTACAGCCCCACCGACGTTTGTGAGTGAACTCAGATCAATCCCCGCCACACTGGTGTTCCCACTCAGGTTAATTCCTCCGCCGGACGTAGTGAGCGAAGCCATGTCCACAGTCGTCAGGTTGGGATTGTCCGCGATGGTGAGTTCACCGGCCAGCGCGCTGACCCAGGGCAGGTAGAAGGCCGTTTGCTGGGTGTCGTTGGTCAGAGTGATCGAGTCCGGCACGACGTAGCGGATGCGTTGGTTGCCATAGTCGGAGATGACCAATCCGCCGCCTGGCGCGAGCACCAGGCCGCCGATAGAGTTGAACCGGGCATCCAGGGCCGGGCCGCCGTCACCACTGAACCCTCCGTTGGTGCCCCCGGCAAACGGCGAGAGCAGACCGGTGGTCAGGTCCACCACGAGTACCCTTGTGGTAGTGGCGATATAGAGCTTGCCGGCATCGCTGACCACCAGATCGCTGAAATCACCAAGGGCCATGTTCGTGGCCGGCCCGCTGCCCGGAATGTTGGTGCCGCCGCCCGCAATCGTGGTGATGAGGCCTGTGGCGGACGCGATGCGGCGGACGGAGTTCGTCCAGGTGTCCTGCACGAAGACGTTGCCGGCGCGGTCAGCGGTGAGGCGCCGGGGCATGAGCGAGGCGCTCGTGGCCGGGCCGCCGTCGCCGGCCGAGACGCCACCGAATGCGCTGCCGGCAATGGTGGTGATGATCCCGGTGACGGGATTCACCTGGCGGACGCGGTCGTTGAACACGTCGGAGATGGCGAGCCTGCCGGTTCCGTCGGTGCAGACAGCATCGGGGGAGGCGAACCAGGCCGACGTGGCCGGGCCGCCGTCACCGCTGAAGCCGAAGCCGGAGAGACCCGTGCCCGCATAATTCGAGATGAGGCCATTGGTCAGGTTCACCTTGCGCACGCGGTTGTTGTTGCCTTCGCAAAGATAGAGAGCGTGCCGGGCGCGGTCCACGGCGATGCTCGTAACGCTGTCAATCGTGGCGTTGGTGGCCGGCCCGCCATCGCCCGT
>JADLHS010000544.1 GCA_020848635.1 Limisphaerales bacterium | reverse complement strand
GCTCGCACAGTCTTCTCATTACGACCGCCGCAGTCCCGAGCAAGATCACGGCACAAACCAAGTACGGTAAAGGAGGCAGGTAGTCCAAGGCCATGGTGGCGAAGATGGGCCCCAGGATTCGCGCCAGGCTGCCCGCGCCTTGCGCGACTCCAATAGTGGCGCCCTGCTCCTCGGCGGAAGTGAGGTTGGAAAGCATGCCGAAAAGCGGTGGCCGCGTCAGCGCGGTCCCAATGGACAGCACGCCCAGCGCCGCGAGCATATACCACCAGGGTGGCCCGCCCGAACCGAACAGGACCGACAGCCCGAGTTGCGATCCGCCTTTGATGAAAGGCAACACGGCCATGCTTGCCGCGGTGAGGACGAGGCTGACGGCGATGAGGCGGGCTTCCCCCACGCGCTTCACGAGCGCGCCGATCGCTCCGCCTTGAATAAACGCCGCGATGATGCCGCAATAAGCGAACAAGTACATCACGGTCGTGGCAGAAGTCTGGTCCCGCTGGATATCGAGATTGAAGTTGTCGCTTACCAGGAGAGGCAGCGTGCTCTCAAAACAACTAAAGCAGAATGTCGCGAGGAAGAAAACGTACACCAGCAGCCCTGGCTTGGGTTGCCGGAGCACATGCCCCCATTGCTGCAAATGGGGTCGCTCCACTGCCGGAGTCGCGCCCGGCTTGCGGCTCTCGACCAATACCGCCAGGGCGAGCAGGAAATTCCCGGCGCACAAGGCGGCGGCCACCCAACCCGGACCCGAATCGCCGGCATATCGCAGGCTTAGCCCGCCGAGGATCGGGCCGCAAATGAATCCCAGACCGAACGCCATTCCAATGAGTCCCATCTTCCGGGAGCGGTCGGCGGCCGGAGTGATGTCGGCAATGTACGCCTGGGCGACCGTAATGTTCCCGCCACAAATACCGGCGAATACCCGCGAGAGGACCATCAGCCAGAGGGCCAGCGAGTGGTTTTCGAGGCCGGAACTCAGCGCAAAGAGAACGTACGAAAGCGCCGCCCCGGCGGTGCTGATCAACAACACGGGCCGGCGCCCAATGCGGTCGGAAAGCCGCCCCCAAAAGGGGGACGAGACGAATTGCATCGCCGAGAAGGAGGCAATGATCAGCCCGATCATGAAGCCCTGCGCGCCGAAATGCCGGCTGTACACCGGGACTAACGGAACCACGATCCCGAAACCGATCAGGTCGATGAATACAGTGAGAAAAACGACGAGCACCGAGGGTGATTTCATGCGCACACTCGCGGGCACCCGCCGCAGACAAAGGAACGAATCATCTCTGAGTCTAGTGCGAGCCGCCGCTGCGTCAAGAGCCCCGGAAATGCCGAAATGCCGCGGGCGGCTTGCGTCTTCGCTTTCCCTTCGGCACAATGCCGGCAGCTATGGCTGCTGCCAAATCTAGCGAGCCAAAGGACGCTCCCAAGCGCGTCCTGCTGGTGGATGACCATGCGGTGGTCCGTTTTGGCATCGCCCAGTTACTTCACAAAGAGAAAGATCTCGTGGTCTGCGGCGAAGAGGAAGACGCCGGCCACGCGCTGGCCGCCATCGAGCGGCTGAAGCCCGACCTGGTCATTGCAGACATCTCCCTGAAAGACAGCAGCGGGCTGGAACTGATGCGCAACATCCAGGCGCAGTATGACAAACTGCCCGTGCTGGTGGTCAGCACTCACGACGAAAACATGTACGCGGAAATTGCTTTCCGCGCCGGGGCATTGGGTTACTTGATGAAAGGGGAGACTTTGGAGAAGCTCATTCCCGCGGTGCGCCGGGTCCTCAGCGGCAGCATCTACGTGAGCGAGGCTCTGGCGGCCAGGATGCTCGAACGCCAGATTCGCGGAAAAGCAGATATTCAGGAGTCGCCCGTGAAGGGGCTCAGCGACCGTGAGTTGGAGGTGTACGAACTGATCGGCCGCTGGAAAAAAACCAGCGAAATTGCTGCCGAGTTGCATTTGAGCGTGAAAACGGTCGAGTATTACCGCGAGCAGATTAAGCTCAAGCTCAACCTGAAGAACGCTGCCGAATTGACTCAACACGCGACCGCCTGGGTCCAGCGCGAAAATCCGGTTTAGCCGGAACGCCAACCTGTGATTCTCGTCCGCCTCCCATCTGGGGACGCACCGGGACAACCCCGGGTACGCGATCAGGCACTCCCCGGGAGAAGAGTCGTGAATAACCCGGATAGCGCGCGGGGCGAGAAATGATCAAACTGGCGGCAAGTTCTGGGCAGTGCGAACGGGGATTCCTTGGTCATTTGCGTTGACATTGCAGCCCGAAACTGGAAATCATCAAACGATGATGGGAATCGCCGGAGGACGCAGCCAGAGCTTGCCGCAAACCGCATGAAGAAAAAAATTAGAGTTTTGCTCGCGGATGATCACCCGGTCGTCCGAAAAGGGATCCGCTCCTGCCTTTCGCACCGTGACAATATGGAGGTCGTCGGGGAAGCCGGCACCGGCCAGGAAGCCCTGGCACTAGCGCGTCAACTTGTGCCCGACCTGGTCCTGATGGACATCGACATGCCGGGGATG
>JADLHS010000543.1 GCA_020848635.1 Limisphaerales bacterium | reverse complement strand
GAACTCGCGCGCCAGTTTTTGCCCCTCTGAAACTTGCTCCCGTGACAGAAGTTTCTCCAGTGCGGTTACGGTTTTCGTTGCCATCTGATTACCTTGCCCCGCGGCGAGCAGCCGCCATTTGTAAGCCTCCACATAATCCTTTGCCACGCCTTGGCCACCGACGTAGTAAGCACGGATGTTGACTTGAGCCGGGGCATAATTCTGCTCGGCGGCCTTGCGAAACCACTTCGCCGCTTCGACCACATCCTTCGCCACCCCCTCGCCGTTGGCGTAGCAGAGACCGAGATTGTCTTGAGCCGTGGCGAGATTCTGCTCGGCGGCTTTACGACACCACCGCACCGCCTCAACCGCATCCTTCGCAACGCCATCGCCGCTTTTGAAGCAGACACCCAAATTGAACTGCGCCTCGGCGTAATTCTGCTCGGCAGCTTTTCGATACCATTTCACCGCTTCCACAGCATCCTTTGCGACGCCTTGGCCATTGTAGTAACAGTTGCCCAGATTGAATTGAGCACGCGTGAAATTCTGCTCGGCGGCCTTGCGAAACCACTTCACCGCCTCAACCGCATCCTTTGCCACGCCTTGACCATTGGCGTAGCAGGCGCCCAGATTGTATTCTGCCGTGGCGTCGCCTTTCTCTGCTTTGGCTTTGGAGTCCTCGAAAGATTTGCGAGCCGGTTCGCTTTGTTGCGCAGGCGATTGAATTGCGACTACTACTGCCATCAGGAGTAGGCAGATTACCCATTTCCATTTCATGCCGGCATCATAATTGGTTGCAACCATCTGGCAAGATTCCCTGAGACTCATACAGTTTTCACTTCGTTGGAGGGTAGCTGGTTACACTTTTTTAAAAAGTGAATTGTGTTATTGAGCTTGCCGAGCGAGTTGGGATTAAGGCCTTTTTTATGTGCCTCAAAGCACTCAATTATTTTTTTGCGGGATATGCTGTTTTCTTCGTCGAAGTTTCTGAAGCAGTATCTTAAGAGGTGTAATTCACATGCCGGACTATTTTTGATTGGCGTTTGGTAAAGCTGAGCAAATTCGCGTGCTGATCCAAACAAAGCCTCAGCTTCAGATGAAGGTACAATTGCACAGCCAGCCAGTTCAAGCGAACTGGCCAACTCATGAGCATCGACAATAGGTTGACCTGCTAACGTGACTCGGTTGTTTTTGGAGCGGGCAATAAAATCCCCTGATGCGATTGCCCCTCTTGTCGGTAATCCTTTTTGAAACAAATGAGTCATTAGTTCGGCACAAAAGACCGCAAAAAATAATGTGCCTCTACCTTTTCCTTCGTTTGATTGTCCTCCCGTTGATAAAGCAACCAATATGGAATCTGAAATTACGAATGTCTCCAGGTCAAATGGCCTTTTGTCGGTTATCGATTTGTATCCGCCTTCTATTTCATCAAGCGCTTGCAGCATCGCTGTGTCTATGATTTTGATAGAATCTTCGACTGAGTTTGCCAAGAGTAGATTCTTGTAACCCAGAATATCAAAGTAGGCTACGAGACCGGTCTTGATTTGAATCTGATGTGAGCTTTTGGCTTCTGTGGTCATGCGGCGAAATTCAACTGCCATAGGCCGCCTGCGTCCATCACAATCCAATGCCGAGTCGCAAGGCGCTTCTCAGTTTCCCCACCGCGCGTTTGACCCCGCCGGGTAATTCCCACACAATCACGGCATGGGAAACACGTTTGGCCATCTGTTCCGCATCACCACCTGGGGCGAATCGCACGGCGGCGGCGTGGGCGTGGTGGTGGACGGTTGCCCGCCCCGCCTCAAACTTTCCGAGGCTGACATTCAGCCCGATCTCGACCGCCGCCGCCCCGGGCAGTCCGCCATCGTCACGCCGCGCAAGGAGTCGGACACGGTGCAAATCCTTTCCGGCACGTTCGAAGGCAAGACGCTCGGCACACCCATCAGCCTATGGGTGAAGCACACCGATGCGCGCTCGGAAGCCTACAACGAGATGGCCACCAAGTTCCGCCCATCGCACGCGGACTACACCTATTTTGCCAAGTACGGCATCCGTGCCTGGCCCGGCGGGGGCCGCACCAGCGCGCGGGAAACCATTGGGCGCGTCGCGGCGGGGGCCATTGCCAAGAAACTTCTGCGCGAAAGATTCGGGGTCGAAGTGCTGGCGTACGTAACGCACGTCCAATCCATCGTCGCCCAAGTGGATTCGGCCCGGGTGAAGTTCTCGGACATTGAATCCAACATCGTCCGCTGTCCCGATCAAGTGGTGGCAGCGAAGATGATCCGGCTCATCGAAAAGATGCGGCGCGCGGGCGACAGCGTGGGCGGAGTCATTGAAGGCGTGGCGCGCGGCGTGCCGCCTGGCTGGGGCGAACCGGTGTTCGACCGGTTGGAAGCCGACCTCGCCAAGGCGATGCTCAGTCTGCCGGCGACAAAAGGCTTTGAGATCGGCAGCGGTTTCGCCGGCACGTTGATGACGGGCCGGCAACACAATGATGCGTTTCGCATGAAAGCCGGCAAGGTTCACACGCTGACGAACCGTTCCGGCGGCATTCAAGGCGGCATCAGCAATGGCGAGCCGATTCTCTTTCGCGTCGCGTTCAAGCCGGTAGCCACCGTCATGCACGAGCAGGCCACGGTGACCGAGGATTTGAAGAACACCACGCTGAAGGGGCGCGGGCGTCATGATCCCTGCGTGTTGCCGCGTGCCGTGCCGATGGTGGAGGCGATGACCGCGCTGGTGCTGGTAGATCACGCCATGCGCCATCAGGCGCAGTGTGGCTGACGCCTTGGTCGCGGGATATTTGGGCCAGCGCAAATTCCGATCAGTTCTGGATAAGAGGATCCAAGTTCTCCCACCGGCCTCACAAACAGCTTCGTCCAGCCCAGCCCAGCCAGATCTGTTGGGAAATCTTTTCGATCTGCTGGCTTATCGCCGTTCGGAGGCGGCTAGCCCGCCCGGCGTTTTCAAGATCGAAGATCGGCGCGCGCGGAGAAGACAGCCGGCGGCTTTGGGTTGGTAAGTTGGGGACGTGGAGGAATTTCCCAAGTCATCCCATCCACGAATCCGCCATTGAGAATACAACGCGAGTAAACCCTGATGCTACTGAAGATGGTGCGCGATACAGGGTTCGAACCTGTGACCCCTACCGTGTCAAGG
>JADLHS010000542.1 GCA_020848635.1 Limisphaerales bacterium | reverse complement strand
AGCGTCGGCTCGTGGTCTAGGGTGGTGGCAAGCTGAAGTATGAATCGAACATCCGACGACCAATCCGCCTGACTCCCTTTGCCGTCAGCCGAGACTGCTCGCAACCCGGCGGCCCGCGCCAGATCTTTCAGCTTAGCCAAATGTGGTAGTTCAGCCTCCATGCCGTATGTGAGGTCAACGGGATAGCGGCAACGAGGGAGTTTGACGCCCTCGCGAGCTTGCGCCAGCGCCTCGCCATTCATGGCAACATACTCGGCAATCTGCTCACGGGTTTCAGCGGACCATGCCTCTCGCCGGTCCAAGAGTTTGGCCTGGGCGATATCATTGGAGCGTTTGTCCGGGAATGTGCTAAGCAGCTCAAAGGCCGGGGCCAATACGACAGCGGCATTGCTGGCCTCCGGTACCGCTGCATACCAGCGGTCCAGTTCCTCGGGGGATGCCGGCAATCCCGCGGCCCGAATTGAAGCAAATTGCTGTGTTATGCGGTAGTGCAGATGCGCACGCCAGATGATGAACCACCCCAAGCCGAGAATGGTGATAACCCGCATCGCCTTGCCGATCCTCAGTTCCCAGCGGGAAGGCGGACGGCGAACTCGTGGTCGGATGCTGATATCCTTTTTGAGCCAGTCTGGGATCCTGATTTTCATCGAAGCACGAAGCGATACGGGGGAGCCACAAGCCCTCCTCGCATTGGTTTCAGCGAATCGGCTGGGTCAAAATCGCTCATCGCCAAGATGACCATCAACACTATCGTCGCATTGTTCCCGTTTGGCTGGAAGAACGCGGACATATCCGACTCCTCACAGCGGCTTCTTGTGAATCTGCTGGTGCGCCGCGGCGATGAAGCCTTTGAAGAGCGGATGCGGCTGGTGCGGCTTGCTCAAAAACTCGGGATGAAACTGGCTCGCAAGGTAGAACGGATGGGCGGGTAGTTCGATGACTTCCACGAGCTTGCCATCGGGTGAGGTGCCGCTGAAAACGAAGCCCGCTTTCTCGAATTTCTCGCGATAGGCATTATTGAACTCGAAGCGATGCCGGTGGCGCTCGTTGACCACGAAGGAACCGTAAAGCTTGCCGGCCTGGGAACCCACCGCCAATTGACACGGCTGCGCGCCAAGCCGCATCGTGCCGCCCTTCTTCGTCACCTTCTTCTGCGCATCAAGCAGCGCGATTACCGGATGGGGCGTCTCGAGGTCAAACTCGGTCGAGTGCGCCCGGTCGAGCTTTAGGACGTTGCGGGCGAATTCAATGGTGGCAATCTGCATCCCGAGGCAAAGCCCGAGATACGGGATTTTGTTTTCGCGCGCGAACTTCGCCGCTTTGATCTTCCCGTCAATCCCGCGCTCGCCAAAGCCGCCGGGCACCAGAATGCCGCCCAGACCGGTCAGGACTTTTTCGCCGCCCTCCTTTTCAATCTCCTCGGCGTCCACCTGCACGATTTCCACGCCGCAATCGTTGCCGATGCCGCCATGGATGAGTGCCTCATAAACGGATTTATAGGCGTCCTGCAAACCGATGTACTTGCCGACGACCCCGACCCGCACGCGATGCTGCGGCGCGATCAGCTTGCGAATAATTTCCTGCCAATGCGCCATGTTGGGCAGCGGCGTGTCGAGGCGCAGGAGGTGGCAAACCAGTTCGTCGGTGCGTTCGCGCTGCAGCATGAGCGGCACTTCGTAAATCGAATGGTCCACGTCCTTCTCCTCGATGACGGCCTCGACGGGGACGTTGCAAAACAGGGAGATTTTCTGGCGCAGTTCCTTGTCCAGCGGCTTCTCGCACCGACAGCAAATGATGTGGGGCGTAATGCCGATCTCGCGCAATTTGGCCACGGATTGCTGGGTGGGTTTGGTTTTAAGTTCACCAGCGGCCTTGATAAACGGGACGTAGGTGACGTGAATAAAGCAGGTGTTGCCCACGCCGGCTTCCAGTGCGAACTCGCGGATGGCTTCCAGGAACGGCAGGCCCTCAATGTCACCGGTTGTGCCACCGATTTCCGTGATGATAACATCCGCCTTGCTCTCAGCGGCCAGCACGTGAATGCGGCGTTTGATCTCATCGGTGACGTGGGGAATGACCTGCACGGTTTTCCCAAGATAGAAGCCTTCGCGCTCGTTGTTGAGGACGGTCTGATAAACCTGGCCGCTGGTCAGGTTGTTGAGCCGGGTCAGTTTGACGCTGGTGAACCGCTCGTAATGACCAAGGTCGAGGTCCGTCTCCGCGCCGTCATCGAGCACATAGACCTCGCCGTGCTGGAAGGGGCTCATGGTGCCCGGATCCACGTTGAGGTACGGATCGAACTTCTGCAGCGCGACCTTGAGGCCGCGATTTTCGAGCAGCGTGCCGAGCGCGGCGGCCGTAAGCCCTTTGCCGAGCGAACTGACCACGCCGCCAGTGACGAAGATGTATTTCATTTGGAAACAGTTGATTGTTCTGTGAGTTGATCGTTGATGGCAAAGCGCAGGACGCGCGATCCGCTATCAACTATCAACTCAAATAACTATCCACTCCCCAGCAACCGCTCCACCCGCCGCACGTCTTCCGGCAAATCCACTCCCACGCTGTCGTAATCCACTTTGACGACCGCGATTTGAATTCCGTTGTCCAAGGCGCGCAACTGTTCCAGTTTTTCGGCGCTTTCCAGCGGCGAAACCGGAAACTGCACCAACCGCAAAAGGGTTCCGCGCCGGTAGCCATAAATGCCGAGGTGTTTCAAAAATGGAAACGCCGCCAACTGTTCGTTCGCCGAACGACTGGCGGCCTCGCGCAAATACGGAATTGTACGCCGCGAAAAATATAGGGCGCGGCCCGCCGCGTTGACAACGACTTTCACGACATTTGGATTGTCGTACTCCCCCGCGCTGCGAATCGCGGTGGCGGCGGTGGACATCTCATTGTCCCCCAGCGCCAGAGCGACCGCGTCAATCACCGCCGGATCAATCAGCGGTTCATCCCCTTGAATGTTCACCACCGCGTCGCACGCGCAGCGGGCGGCGACCTCGGCGATGCGGTCCGACCCGCTCGGATGCTCCGGACGCGTCATTTCCACCTGGCAGAAATTCTGAACCGCCTCCCAAATCCGCGTGTCGTCCGTGGCCACGATGACGTCACTCAAAGACCTCGCCTTCCGGCATTGCTCGACGACGCGCTGAATAAGCGGTTGGCCCGCGATCAGCGCGAGCGGTTTTCCCGGAAACCGCGTCGAGGCGTAGCGCGCGGGAATGAGGCCTAGAATCTTCATGCTTTTGCGCTCAGGTTCATGGTGACAAATGTTGGTGCGATCACTTCCGGCGGGGCCGAGCATAGAAACGTCCGCCGCCTTAAGCCAGCAGGAATGCAGGCTGGAAATGGCCATCGTGGGATGGATTGTCGGCTTGCCAGCCGCGGGCAACGGGTATTGAATTCGGCGGAGACAAACCATGAGTGCCAATTCCGTCGAACGCAACGGTCACGGCCGCCCGCCCCGCCCGCTGGTCTTCGCGGTGGATGATGAACCGATGTTGCTTGAACTGGTGGCCATGGTGCTCGAACCGTTGGGCTGCCAGGTGCAAACATTTCGGGATCCGACGGCTGCGGTGCGCGCCTTCTCCCTCGCCCAGCCACGGCCGGAACTCATCATCACGGATTTCGCCATGCATGCGATGAACGGTCTGGATCTGATCCGCGATTGCCGCCGCATCGAACCGCAGCAAAAGATTCTGATGGTCAGCGGGACGGTGGATGAAACGGTTTATTACGATTCACCATACCAACCGGATCGGTTCCTCGCCAAACCTTATCCCGCCGCTCAACTAGCAGAAATAGTCCTGGCGCTCTTGGCGAAATGATCCCGGCGACGCCGGAATTGGCGGCGAACTCGCCACAACGCCGTCCGTAAGGCGACCAAGCGCTTAAGCCATGGATAAAATCGCTGCCTCAGCAAGGCCATCTCCTGGGAGCGGCAGCAAATGTCACTCGTCTTCCCCGACCGTGGAATCAGCGCTTGGCGTACACACGCCGCGTTTCGACTCCGCCAAAAAGCGCAAGAATTTCCGGGCCGGTTCGCCGCTGAACTCCGCCTCCCCTTGCACCACAGCCGCGCGCAGGTTCTTGCCGCTGAGAAACAAGAAACGATAGAGTCGCTTCAGTTCCAACCGGTCCGCCGAGACGATTCCCGCCCGCCGCAACCCAACGATATTCAATCCGCACAAGCGATTGACATCATGGACGATAGTGAATGGTGGCAGGTCCTGGCTGATGGCCGCACCGCCTTGCATCATCGCTAATGTACCGACGCGGGTGAACTGATGCACCAGACAATTTCCTCCGAGGAACGCGCGATCCTCCACCTGCGCGTATCCGCCAAGCAACACACCATTGGCCAGGATGACATGATCCCCGAGCCGGCTGTTGTGCCCGACGTGGCTATTCGCCATGAGATAATTATGCGAACCGATCAGGGTTTCCTCGTCGGTTTTCGTTGAGCGGTGGACGGTGACGTGCTCGCGGAAAACATTGTCCACCCCGATGCGCAGGCGCGTCGGCGTTCCGTCGTACTTGAAATCCTGCGGCGCATCGCCGATGACACTGCCCGCGTGAAAACGGTTGTGAGCCCCAATCGTCGTCAACCCGGTGAGATAGACGTGTGGGCCCACGATGCACTCCGCGCCCAGTTCCACGCCCTCGTCAATCACCACGCCGGGACCAACCTGCACGGTGGAATCGAGCCGCGCTTTCGAGTGGATGATGGCCGTGGGATGAATCATACGCGGTCAGGATACAAACTTAGCGGCTGGATTCACGCGAAATTGTGGGGCCACGGAGAAAATTCAGCCCCGGCCCGGGACCGGCAAAACCAGTCACGCTGACTGGATTGGCACTTTGCCCCGTAATGGCTCGTCGGGGCTGCCAGGCTTCCGACCACGAAGTTCCAGTGTCACTCTCCCCGGCTGCGCAGCCAGAGCAGGATCAGAACTCCGTAGAGATCGCCGGTCGTCTTCACGTTGCGGAAAACCTGGTTTTGCAGGTTAGCGTTGAACTCCCGGTTCCGGGCCGGATTTCTCAGATCAATGTAGTGCGCCCGGCCCACCGAGAGATTCATCACGTCCACCCCGATAAACTGCACCATATTCGTCGTTTTGCCGGCCTGTGCCGGTGCGGTTGAAAAACTCGCGATATTCGTCTTTCCCCGGTCATTCCGCACCAAGGTGAGTTCCGCGAGGTTCAAACGCAGCAGGGTGATGCGGAGCTGACGCTGGGCGAACGCGGCGCGGTCGTATTCGAGATGGAGTTCGGGGATGTCCAGGAACGGCGTGCCGCCGAATTCCGGCGTGTTAAACAGCTTGAAGTTCTCAATGGTGACGACGGGTGAGAGCAGGCCGATGGAAAACCGGCCAATCTTCACGTCCATCCCGGTCTGGGCACGAATCTGTTGTTCAGCGGCGGCCTTCGCGATGGCATCCTTGGACAACAGCAAGCCCACGATCAATGCGACTGCCACGAACAGCAGGATGACCAACCATTTGATCAGGCGAAACATACCAGCAGTATGGGGTTAAAGATCAACCCGCTCAACCTTCAATCCAGAAACAACCACCAGCGCTTCTTCAACGCCGCACGTCCTCGGGCCGCACTTCGAGACACTCATCCTGATCCTCCCAGATGACCGTCGGGTAATGGTTCAACAATCTGGGCGCGAGTTCAAAGCCGACGCGGGCGAGCAAACCCTCGGCCTGGAGCGCGGCGTTTTCAAAAGCGCGATCGTAGTTTCCGGCGCTCTTGCGCTGGCGATCGTCCCAGTGCGCAACCGCGTGAACGGGTTCATACTCCAAGGCCCAGGCGGCCAGATCGGGCGAAACTTCGGATGCAATCTCATCAAACGGCACGAGCGTCTCGTTGCAATGCTGACAGATCAGCCCCGACTCGCGCACATCACGCGTGATGAGCGGCAAGGCGGGGGCGCGACAGCAGGCCGATTCGGTGTAAGCCGCCGGCGGAGTGGCGATGCGCTTGTGCCAGATTTGGCGTTCGTGCCCCAACTGCGCCGCGAGACGATACGCCCCGACCAGCGGATGTGAAAGCCGCCAGGCTTTTCCTTCCAGTTGACCGAGCGTTTGTGCCAGCCAGCGACCGAGAGTCAAGTCGTCAAAATCCCGGAAAACGAGGCTGTATTCTTTCCACAGGAGATCCAGCGGGGCGTCAGAATCAAATGCCATCGAGGGGAGGATGGCGGGAAGCGGAGAGGTTGTCGAGACGCAGTGTCGCTCGCGTCGGCCAACGCTCCTATCGGGAGCTAAATAAAACATTTTGGAACCGTTGACCTCGGGCTAGAATCCAGCGTGGCGATGACCACGGAAGACGTGAAACCGAAGAGAAGAATTGCCGGGTTTTCGATGCTTGATGCGCTGCTTATCGTCGCGGCGGTGATCGGAATCATCCTTGTCATCTTGCCGAGCATGGCGCGGTCTCAATTGCGAAGTGCGCGTACGAGCTGCACCAACCATCTTATGGGATTGGGGCTGTCTTTCCAGAATTGGAGTCTTGATAATGAGGACAAATTCCCGATGCAGGTTTCCGCAACCAACGGTGGCGCAATGGAGCAAGCTCAACTTGGATCGGCTTATGCCATCTTCCTGGTTTT
>JADLHS010000541.1 GCA_020848635.1 Limisphaerales bacterium | reverse complement strand
GCCGCGGCTTTGATCGGGTGCGGCCGGACGGCCCGTACCCGCATGGCATGGCGCCGGTGGCGGCGGAAGTGACGAAGACCGGTCTGACGTTTGGTCTCTGGTGGCTGCCGTTCGCGCGCAATTTTCAAGACCCCGAATACAAGGAACGCCAGCACTGGTTTGTGAAACGCGAGGATGGCAAACCGTATGACACGCCGTGGGGCGGCACGTGCCTCGACCTGACGCATCCCGAGGTGCAGACGCATCTGGCGCAGGTGGCGAAGACTATCCGTTCGTGGGGCGTGACCTATTACAAGATGGATGGGCTGTGGACCGGCGCGGCGTGCGAACAGATTTATATCAACGACGGCTACAAGGACGATCACTTCGGCAACCACCAACCGTTTCATGATCCGCTGAAGAGCAACATCGAGGCGTATCGTGATGGCTTGAAATTGATCCGCCGTAACGTCGGCCCGGAAGTATTTTTTTCCGGCTGCTGTGTCAGCCAGAACATGCGCGAGCTGTGCGCCCTCGGGCTCGTGGACTCCATGCGCGTCGGGCCGGATTACAACGCCGATGGCAACGGCGTGAAGACCGGGCCGATTCGCGGGTCGCGGTTGTATTTTCTGAACGGGCGCGTCTGGTGGAACGATCCCGATCCCTCCATCGTCCGTGCGTCCGGCACGTTCATGGGTGTCAATCCGGTTTCGCTGGCCCAGGCCCGGCTCGGGGCTTCGTGGGTTTCCATCGCCGGCCAGTTTTACCTGAACAGCGATTGGATTCCCGATCTGCCTGCCGACCGACTGGAGGTCATGCGGCGCACGATGACACATCACGATGCCACCGCGCGCCCGGTGGACTATTTTGACAGTTTCCTGCCGACCACCTGGCTCGTGACCGACACGAGTCAATCCGTCCGCCGTGATGTCATCGGCGTGTTCAACCAGGAGAAAACGGAGCTGAAGGTTGACTATTCCTGCGCGAAGCTCGGCCTGGACCCGAAGCAGACCTACCTCGCCTTCGACTTTTGGGACAACGCACCGCTGCCCGCCTTCCGGGGCAGCTTCCGGTGTGAAGTTCCACCAACCTCCTGCCGCGTCATCGCCGTCCGGGCGGACGAGGGTCATCCCGTTCTGCTCAGCACCTCCCGGCATGTCACTCAGGGCATCGTGGATGTGACCGACGAAACCTGGCGTCGCGGGAAGTTGTCCGCGACCAGCCAAGTTGTCGGGAATGATCCGTATGAACTCCGCATCGCCGGTCTCGCCGGTGACGGCAAGTTTTGGAAAGTTGTCGCTGCCGATGTCTCTGCAACTGACAAGGCGGCGGGGGTGATCGTGTCGTGCCAGGAATCGTCGGGCGTTTTGCGCGTGACCCTCAATTCTCCCGAAAGCCGCAACGTGAAATGGACCGTCCAGTTCAAACCGCAACCGCTCGCCAACCCCCAAAAGCTATGATCGCTCAAACGACAAGTCCGTCGTCGGTGAATTGCCTGAATGCTTTTCGCCAAATTGGAATGCTGACCGTTCTGTCTGTCGCCGTGCTGGGCGCTCCCGCTTCCACTGCGGCGGCGCCGGCCACGGGCGCGAACGCAATTGACCCGCTGGCAGAACTCGACCGCTACAATGTGGTATGGGATTCGCCTAGCCGGGATGCAGCCGGCTCGATGCCAATTGGCAACGGGGAGGTTGGCTTAAATGTCTGGGTCGAGGAAAACGGCGACCTGCGGTTTTACATCTCCCGCACCGATACTTGGAGCGAGTGCAATCGCTTGCTGAAACTGGGACGTGTGCGCTTGAGCCTTTCACCGAATCCGTTCGTCACCGGCACGCCTTTCCGGCAGGCGTTGATATTGCGCGACGGTCAGATCGAGATCACCGCCGGCGACGCAACGCTGCGTGTCTTCGTGGACGCGGACGCGCCGGTGATCCATGTAATCGGTCGCGGCCAGACGCCGCGCACGGTGACGGCGACGCTCGAAAACTGGCGCACCGGGAAACGCGTGCTGAAGGGGGAGGAGCTGGCTTCGAGCTGGACGATGCAGGCAGCCCCCGACGGGATTGAGGTGTGGGAGAGTCCGGATGTCGTTGCCGCCAGTCCGACCGCCGTGACCTGGTATCATCGCAACGAATATTCCATCGTCCCTCTCACCCTGAAGCACCAGGGACTGGAATCGCTGGCCCAGCTTGTGCGCGATCCGTTGTTACAGCGCACCTTCGGCGGACGCATGAGCGGCCCGGGCTTCGTCAGCGAAGGCAGCCACACGCTGAAATCGGCCAAGCCGGCGAAAGAGTTCTTCCTGAGCATCGCCACGCACACCGCGCAAACCCCGGACGCGAGTATTTGGCAACAAGCGATCGTGCAACCGGTGGATTCCACAACCGCCGCCAACCGCACAGCCGCGTGGTGGCAGGCATTCTGGCATCGGAGCTGGATTCTGGTCGAAGGCGACAAGCCCGAGTCCGGGATCCCCAACAGCAAGCATCGGTTGCGGCTGGGCGTGGACTCGACCGGCGCGAGTCGATTTTTGGGAACGCTGACCGGCGCGGTGGTCAAACCCGAGGTGATGAGTGCGGTGGAGATTGCAAAGCTGGCGGCCGCCCGCCCGGAAGTCGTCGCACCTTGGACCGACATTTCGCTGACCAATGGCTTCACGGTCGCCGTGTGGATCAAACCCGCGCCCGGCGAATCGGGGCGCATCTTCGACAAAATCACCGCGGGCGGCAGCGACGGCTTTCTATTGGATACGCATCCGGGGCTCTCGCTGCGGTTGATTGTGGGCCCGGACGAAATGGCGGTGCGCGACTGCCTGAAGCCCGGCGTGTGGCAGCACGTGGCCGCCACGGTCAACGCGTCGACGGGTGTCCGGCAGCTTTTCCTGAATGGCCGGTTACTCAAAGCCGAGGGCGGCAGCAACCAAGGCGGCAGCGTAGTGTCTTCCCGGGTTACCCAGGCCTATGTGTTGCAACGCTGGATGACGGCCTGCGGCGGGCGCGGGAATTATCCGATCAAGTTCAACGGCTCGATCTTCACCGTGGATCCGAAATTTGCCGGCGGCCCGGACTACAACGCCGACTGGCGGCGGTGGGGCG
>JADLHS010000540.1 GCA_020848635.1 Limisphaerales bacterium | reverse complement strand
GGGCGCGCGAATACGCGACCGACGAGGTTTTCGCGCGGGAATTCCGGAGCCTCTTAGCCGCGACCCCGGATCGGGAAACGCTCCTGCGTCGGTGGAGCGAAGCCAACCACCGGGATATCTGGGAGGATCGGGAGGTTCCATTTCGCACCATCCCGCCGTACCGGGATCCGTCCTTCCGGCCCAATGTGCTGTTGTTTGATGATGACTATGGCAACCGGTTGCTCTGGGTGCAGGATTTCATCAGCCGGAAGCCGGACGCCGTCCTGGTCATCGGCTGCTCCGGCACGCTCAATATTTTGTGGGACCTCCTGGAAAACTGTCGCCGGGCCAACCCGCGCTGCCGGATCCTCAGCGTGAATGCGGACCCGGACACGGAGCTCCCCGATGCCATCCACCTCTGCGGGAGCGCCACGGAGGCGATGCAGCAACTGGCCGCTGCCCTCGGATCGGATCGCCCCGCTCCGCCGCCCGAAGGATGAATTTTCCGTCGCCTCGCGCCGGCGGCTCCGCGTAGTCATTCTCTTCGCCCGGAGGTTGTTTTTCGATTCGTAAGATTGATCACGGACTGAAGCGCGCTCCGTCTTTCTTCGTCAGATTTGGCTGACTGGGCCTGTTCGAGCAGTTCAATGGCGCCGGGCAGATTTCGGAGCGGAGTCTGGAGCTTGAAGTAGCCCAGATTGCGGTCCCCGTGAAGTTGGTCGCTTTCCGCTCCCAGTTGGCCGGCCTCGTTGCGCAATTCCTGCATGGCCTCCGTTTCGGCTGGTTCGCGTAGGATGGCGATCGCCTGTGCGATCGCGGCGTCTTGCGGCTCAGCCTGGACCGACCCTAACACTCCGCGCACGCGCCGCTCCTTGTCCAGTTCGCGCCGCAACTTGGATTGCAGGTACTGGTCGAGCGCCGCTTTCTGCATATGCAAGCGCCAGCGGTAGTCGCGTTGCTTGCGCCCGGCGGACATGGTCACGCCGGCCGCCTTGACCAGCGCATAGTAACGTGCGATCCCCGGGTTGGTGTCCAATGGGGTGACCAGATTCTCCTCCATTTGGAACAGCGCCTGAACCATCAGGTCGGCGGCGGGCTCGCCAAAATGGAGCTCGCAGTGCTCCCGCATCACGTCCTCCAACTCCCGGTTCGGATCCCAGAGCAGCCGCGCCCAGAGATACTGGTGAAATTCATCGTGATTGCCTTCGGAGTAAATGATGTCCCCTTCCGAGAACGGCATGATGGCCTGGAAAATCTTATACATCGCTTTCGGGCGCACGTGGAACATCCGGCGGTTGTAGGCTTTGACGAGGTTGGGTTCCGGGTTGTCAATCTGGTATTGGGCCCGGATCCAGTGGGTGATGTCCGAGTAATTCACGAGGTGCTGATCCATGGGCAGTTCATGCAGCATCTCGGCCAGGTACCGATCCACCGGCCCTTTGCCGGGATAGACGAACAGATCGTCGCGAAGGTCCGTGTCCCGAAAATAAGGCGACAACGGATTGCTGCCCGGCCCGTAGGCGATGCCATAAGACCAGGTGCGGGGCTGGGCCCGATAATAATCGAAAATGGCCCGCTCGCCCGCGTTGTCCAGGCCCTGGTTCGCGATCAGGACGATGCTCTTGGGATGATACTTGTGCCAGATGGCGGCCATTTCTTCACTGAGGTGGACGAAGGTTTTTCCCCACGGTTCGCAGCGCGCATCGTTGCACCCTCCCGGATCGCCGGCATAGAAGCGCATGATGTCATGATCGCCCCGCTGAGCGAAGTCCTTGTCCCACTGCGCCAGGAGCGCGGCACGCGATTCGGGAATCGAAGGACAAACCCATTGGGTACCCTCCCAAGCCTCCCGTCCGCCCGCAGTCCACTCTTTGGGATGGCCGCCGGAAAGCCGATTCGGCCGCGCGCCCGTCGTCGTCATCAGCGAAAAGGATTTCAGGAATTCATACAGCGGCCCGGGCTGATCTTCGCAGTAAAAGCAGTTGCCGCCTGCGAGCGCATAATCCAGCACCACCCCTTGGAGTTCGGTCTGCGTCCAATGCCGCGCCTTGGTTGCGGCGAGCATCGTGCCACCCTGGTTTGCCGAGAACCCGCGGAAACGGAAACCGGGCGAGGTGCTGACATCCGTGGGAGGGAGTTCGACATGGTCCGCCGCGAATCGCATGCGACGCAGGATTTCGCCGCAGCCATAAAGGACGCCGCGATCATCGGCGCCGGCCACGATCACTACCCGATCCGGGCCCTCCTGGACCGTCTTGACGGCGAATCCTTCCGGGTTGGGCGTTGCCTTCCCTGGTAATTGGACCTTGTGTTTGGCGCAGAGTTCTTGGAGGTCACCGGACCCGCGTACCCGACCTAAATGAATGTACAGGTCCGCGCCTGGCTTGCGGGTCGAATCCACTCCGATCTCGACCGTCGCTTGACTGCGGATGCGATCCGTGAGGACTTGTCCAATGCGCCGTTCGACGGCCGATGCCTGAGGCTCTTGCACCAGCAGGATGGAATGGATCGCAGCGGGTGGATTGGTTTCGGTCGCACCCCAGCAAACGATCCCGGCTAGGATCAGGCCGCTGCCAAGACAAACGGCAAGCAGCCGTGGCCGGTTTTGGGTTGGTTTCATGAAGCGGGTCGGGGTGGTCGCTTGGTTTTGTGAAGCTGGCATGGACTAGGTTGTTTATTGGCTGATAACTCAACGGCGGATCACAGATGCACGGCTAAACGGTTGCCCGTCGTCACGCCCACCCTTGCCGATGATGCCCCCTATCCGCAACTCCGCGCCACAATTCAAGTGTTGCTGCAAAGGGCGAAGGACTGATGGTCGCATCTTTCCAGCGGGGGCAACATGGAACCGATTGTTTCCGGGTCATCGGGAATGTCAAGCGGCCGCTTCTCCGCGACGGACGGAAAGGTAGGGGGTGGGTTGTTCCGCCTCCGCGCCGGGCGCGGAGTTCCTCGGAGTACAAGAGAAAGGCCGGGTAACAAGTCCGGCCTTTTCACACACGGCACTGAGAACGCAGCGCCAAACAACAGTGACATCATACCCTCTGCTCTGACCCTCACCAGTCCCCATTACGGGGGACACCCCGCGGACTCGTCGCCACTCCTCTCGAATTGACGGAGCGTGTAGTCTGTGGCCGAGGCGTGGCGGCAGTGCCGGGGGATGCGGGGCGGTTTGCCTGCCTGGCGATGTTTGAGTCGCTTCGGAACTGCCACCAGGCTCGCGTGCCGTGGAATTACACTAACCGAAGTTCCAAAACCGAAGTTGATTTTATCGCGGTTAGGGAAGCCATTGCCCCGCCGTCATCCGTCGCGGATGCCGAGTGGAAATGGGCCATTGAAAGCCATGAGAAACATTTTTCGACTGTTGGTTGTCGCTGCTATCATCACGGGGTCACCCCTTGGCGCGGCGCAGTCACTTGATCCGCTGCTCGCCAAGCTCAAAGCGGCGGCGGAAGCGGGAGATGCGCAAGCTCAGAGCAAGCTGGGGGATGCTTACCGAGCGCAATTCGATGAGCCGAACGCCCTTTTGTGGCATCGCAAAGCGGCGGCACATGGGGTGGCCCGCTCGCAGAGCGAACTGGGGCGGATCTTGATGAGTAACGCCAACAACCCAATTACCAAACCGGAGGCGCGGTCGCCGTTCGCAGCGGAGGCAATGGGGTGGTATTTGCAGGCCGCCAATCAAGGTGACAAACCGGCCCAACTGGGGGTGGGCCGAGAGTTCGAGCAGGGGAAGTTCGTCAAACGTGATTACGTGGAGGCTTATAAGTGGTTCGCCGTTGCCGCCGAAGGCGCTGGCCCATTTGCGATGACGACGATCGGTGCCAAAGGGGCGCGTGATGCCCTCCTCCTGAAGATGAGTCAGGACCAGATCACCGAGGGCCGCAAGCGTGCTGCCGCGTTTACCCCGCGCCCTACAATGGTGAGGGTGGAATCGTCGGTGCCCGCCTGGGTGGAGGCGATCAAGTTGCAGGGTTTGAGCGGAGCGGAGCCGCGCCGGCTGGCGCTGATTAACGGGCTGACGTTCCAAAAGGGCGATCAGCTTGCCGTCAGCGCGGGCGGGAAGTGGGTGAAGATTCGCTGCCTGACAGTGGGCCAGTCGTCCGCGACCATTGCCATCGAAGGTTGGGCGCGGCCACGCGAGTTGAAACTGGCCCCCGACTAAAATGGATTTGATCAAGTTAACACCCTCGTCTGGACGCCCTAACCTTGGCTTGCATTTTGAACATTACTATGAACTCTAACTCGCAGTGTGCCTCGACGCGCGCTGAAAAATTATTGCATGGATATAGTTCAGGATGTCACAATCCCGGCCAGAAGAACCGCCCGAGGCGGCGTCAAGTTTCCTCCGCGAACCGCGGTGCGGTCTGGTGGTGCGCCGTCAAGCCGCGGCGAGAAGTCCTCCCCACTCAAGTCCGAATTTGGTCCGCCCGGCTACTTGCACACGCTGCCGTTCACTCAGACGCCGGTCAGTGACTTTTGGATAATTTGCCATCGGCAGGCCCGCCGCCAAAAGCCCAGCTTCCGGACTAGGCGAAAAGGCCGGGGATGAAACGCAGACTTCGCCATGACGCCAGCCTCCAATGCTCGCATGAAATCGATTCCTGATCCGTTCCGCGACGCCCGTAACGAATCCGGCGTCCTTAAATGCCCGTTCCATGGCGAGGACATCACCATGCTCCTACGTCATGAGGACGTGCGGCGGGCGGCGAAGGATTGGAAGACATTCAGCTCCGACGCGCCCTTCCGCGTCCCGATTCCATCGGAGGAAGCGGTGCGCACGATGCGGCAACTGCCCATCGAGACTGATCCGCCCGAGCATACTGACTACCGGAAGATCACCGATCCCTTTTTTCAGCGCCCGAAAGATCCCGCGTTCATTGCGCGGATCGAGGCTTTGATTGACGGCATGCTCTGCGATGCGGTGAGCCGCGATGCCATCGAAATCGTGCAGGCGTTCGCGTTGCCGTTGCAATCCCGGGCGCTCACTTACCTGCTTAATGTGCCGGAAACCGAGGCGGCGACCTGGGTCGGCTGGGGCATCCATGTTTTCAAAGTCACCGGCGGCGAGTTCAAGAAAGGCCATGTGCTGGAGGAATACCTGCACGCGCAGTTCGACCAGGCGGCGGCTCGCCCCGGCGAGGATTTTTTCAGCGCTCTGACGCAGGCGACTTTCCGCGGGCGACCGCTCACCCGCGACGAGATGATGGGTTTTGC
>JADLHS010000539.1 GCA_020848635.1 Limisphaerales bacterium | reverse complement strand
CGGTGGCGTTAGGCATGGGGCGATCCTCCCCACGCACGGGCACGTTGTGCCATTGGGCGAACCGGCGGACGTAGTTGTTAAAGTTTACGAGTAGAATGTGTCCGCCAAATTCCTTGAGCGGGGTGCCTGTGTAGCGCGGCAGCCAATTGGCGACGATCTCGGCTTTCGTTTTCATGTGTTGCCAAAGTTGTTTCCCACAGTTCATGACTTCCGGCAAGCCGGAACGCAGGCTGGGTCAGAGCACAGGGGGGGTGTGGTGCGATCAAAGGCGGGCTATTGCGCAGCGATGAACATTGGGTTGGTTGTTCGCCTGAACTGGGCCAAAAGCTCAACCTGCTTGAGCGGGGGATGGAAACCTGCAGGGAAGCGGCTTGGTCACCAACCGAATTCCGGCAAACGGCAGGCTGGAAGGCTTTTCGGCCTGACAAGGCCGCATTCCTTTCTAAACTGCTGCTATCCCCCATACGGGCCACCGCTTTGTTGTTCGCGAAGCGCAAAAACCAACAGCTAGACCTGAGATTCGCACCCTTCCACTCTCGGAAACGACACGATATTTTATAAGTTAAGGCTTGACATCAGCCGGTCAAACGTCATAGTTGGGTCAATTTAAATCAGAATCCGTCAAACCAAAGAACACCATGAAAACACCTACAATTTTGCAGCGCCGCACATCCAGCGCGGCACTTGTGACCCTTTGCCTTGCGGCCTCCCAAGCAGCGTTCGCTCAGGTTGGCTCCATCAATTCAGCCGTCATCAGTCCTCGGGAGTGGAATGATATTCCCGGAGCCACGCTCACCACGATTGCGAGTTATCCCTCCGTAATCGTGTTCAGCGAGCAAAACGTGAGTCAGGTCGGCGGTTACGCCAACCGGGATACTTGGCGCTTCTCCAATAATGGCGGTACAAGCGCGTACGCATTCGCGAATAATGACTATTTTCAGGTTTCCATGACCTTGCAGTTGATCGGCAACCCAACATCCCCGCGTAAGGAGGCTGGATTTCTCCTGAATACCATCGGCGGCGATGGTCAGTTCATCGTCAATACGGACGGTCATGAAATCGTCGCGTTCGGAGGTCCATTACCCTTTTACGCCTTTCCAGCCACCTTCGATTCAAGCGAAATAGTCACGCTTGGAATGACATACTTTCTGGATAGCAACACCGGATTGCGTTCGATCGTTTATTCTGCAAATGGCGTCAACAGCCCGATCCTTGCGCTGAGTAATCTCGAACAGGGCATCATTGACGGCAGCACCCTTGGGGGCTATTTCCAAATTCAAAACAACCCCAATAATCCCAGCAACTTCGGGGCGGCGGTATTTCAGAATGTCAGTATCAGCGGTATTGCCGTTCCTGAACCCTCCGCGGTTGCCCTCCTGAGCTTGGGCGTTCTTCCATTCGTTTTGGCAATGCGCCGCCGTCAGACCAAAGCCTCGCTCTGATCTGTTTAAGCTTAAATTGCCGGCGTCGCTGACGGCGTCGCTCAGATTCACCGATCACAACACCAGCGTTCCTCTTGGACGCTGGTATTTTTTTTGGATCGGGAGAAACCTCTGCTGTTTTGGTGTCCCAAAGACCTAAACCAACTCAAATAATCGCCTCCCCCACCGACAAGTGCAAATCTGAGACGGAGCAACCGTGGAGGTCATCGCCACAGGGGCATCCCGTTTGGAATCGCTTTTGACGACGGCCAACCAACCCTGCTCTCCCCACAAAGCCACCGTCACGGCACATCTGGTAAACGGATTCTGGGTTGGGCCCACAATCACCGACCCCCGGGTGTGGTGGTTGCATGAATGCTCCCACCGATTTGATTCAAGGTGGCGGCGGCTCTGGGGCAACGGCCACATCGGCGGTCATAGACGGCCAAGTCTCCGGTCCACCCGAAGGCGAGCATGCCGAATGACTCCGTCAGCCGCTCCGATTGATGCTCAGTGTGTTAACGCTCAATCGGCCGCTACAGTTGCCGAGCGTGGATCACCGCGTCTCGCTTGAGCCACCCGATCCGGCGCGTGCCGTCGGTGACCTGCAGCCAGTCATCCTTGCGATCTAGTAAAAGGAACTCCGCGCCGTCATTGGCGGTGAAGGCGCTGGGGGATTCTTCAAAGGGACCGTTGCGGATGGTGGCTTCGCGCGCCGACACGATGACGGAATCACGGGCCGGGTTTTGCCAAAACGCGAGTGCAGTTGCGACACATAAGGTCAGGGCGACCGTCGCGGCGAGCAGGGTCCAGTTGCGAAGGGCGGGGGCAAACGAAGGGCGTATTTGGCGCCAGGCCAGCAAACTGAAAGTGACCCAGAGGGCGACCGTGCTGGACCCGGTCCACTCATTGAGGCTGAGAGTGCCCAGGGTTTGCTGCAAGAAACTTGCCCGGAGGGTCGGGCCGGTAACCTGGGCGCGAGCGAATTTCAGGTTGGCGCGCACGTCCGGGTCGCGCGGGGTGAGCGTTTCCGCCTGTCGATACGCCATGATGGCCCGCCCGATCTCACCCGACTTGAATCGCGCATTGCCCAGATTGAAATAGAGCGCAGGCGAGATCGAGCCGGAGGTGAGCAACTGCTCGTAACCCGCCGCCGCTTCGGAAAACTTGTTTTGCGCGTACAGCCGGTTCGCGGCATCAAAGGCGGCACTTGAATCTTCCGCAGGCAGCGGGAGAACGGAAAGCGACAGGAGCGCAAGACCGAGTACTCGGGCGAGGAACCCGAACTTCCGCTTCGGGCTGAAGCTGGTCGCCCCGTCCGCCCCTAACCCAGCCCTCTTCCCCACGAGAGGGAGAATTGTCCGCAGTCGCTTTGTACTACGGACGCGCAGATTTTTCTGCGACTTGTTCCGTCGAAGGCTGGCAAGGTGAGCGTTGGTCATACTTTGCCCGTCTTGCCAGTAGCGCCCAAAACAGATCCAAATCCCGAGCCAGTTCTTGAGGTTGTCCACCTTCACAGCTTCACCCCCTGAATTTGACGGATCACGTCGTCGAACTTCGGAATCAATGCTGCCAATTCTTCCCCCGATCGCGTGGGGGCGTAGCGGGCCCGGTTGCAGCTTTGGAACAACTCGTGAATTTGAGCGAGGGTCGAATCGGGCACGCCGCGCGGACGTAACTTTTCCTCTACCACCGCTTCGGTGATTGCCGTGGCCGGGCAATCAAGCCGTTCGCCGAGTTGCTCCTGCAACAACCGGAACAGGGTGACGAAGAACTTCTCGGAATTATTTGCCGCCGCGTGTTGCCGCAACTCGTGCGTGCCATCGCGGATGATCTGCGCTACTTGCCGTTGCCGCCGCAGGCGCGGGTTGTTGGCGAGCGAATCCGTCCGCCGCCGCCAAACAAACGCGGCGACGAACGCCAGCACGGGCACGCCTTGAACCGCAATAAACCATGGCTGCGTCACCAACGGTCGGGTCATTCTGGTGACTGTGCCCAATCGCGGCTTGATCGGGACGATGTCTTGTTGGGGCGATGGGGTATCGCTCGCGGCTTTGGTGGTTGCGGCAATGACCGGTGCGGGGGTGTTGCCCCCGGGTCGCACGGTGAGCTTGACGGCGGGTTGGGTCAGGGTTCGGTAGCGCTTCGCATCCGGATCAAAGAACGAGAACGAGAACGGGGGCAGTTCAGTAATATCCGTGCTTTGCGGCGCGATGATTTGCTCGAAGGTTTTCGTGCCCTGCAAACCCAGCGGGTCGCTCGTTTCCACTTTGGCGGTGGGCGGATAAGCTTTGAAATCGTGCCACGTCCCTTGCTCCGGCAGGATGAGTGCGTCGAGCGCCCCGCGCCCGGCGATTTGCACGCGCACCGTGACCGGATCGCCGGTGGCGATGTTCGTGGGCCCCACATTCACGGTCATCGTGTACTGGCCCACGGCGCCGCTGAAATTCGCCGGGGCGTTATCAGTGGGGAGGGGCAGAGATTGAATGGCGAGGGTATCGGTGGCTAGCGTGATCTGCCTCTGTTCGCCCCGGTTGAACATTTCAAAGGGGTCGAAGCCGTTCCGTTGGCGGTTTGCGGCCGGGAGTTGAATGATCACCGCCGCAGTAATTGGCCCAACGCTCAATGGGCCGGTCTTGATTGCCGTCAACGCCACGGTGGCGGGGATGACATTGAAAACGGCATTTCCGATTTGAATCTGGCGTTGCGATCCCGACGCAATCTTGCCGAAGCTCAAACCGTCGGCGGGCAGGGCGGTGAGGCGCGGTTGATCAGCCAGTTGCACCCCTTGGCGAAAACAGAACTGCAATTCGCCGGTGATGATTTCGCCGAGATAGATATTGGTCTTCGGCAACAGCAGTTTCAGAAAGGCCGGTTGGGCGGCGGAAGCCCCCGCTTCGG
>JADLHS010000538.1 GCA_020848635.1 Limisphaerales bacterium | reverse complement strand
CGCGGGCAGAGGAGTTTCCGTTTCGGTGGTCTGCTCGACCAATTTCGAGCAATACGCGGCCTGTTGCAGGTAACCAATCTCGTGGCGTAACGCGGGGTGGGTTTCGCGGAGTTTGATTTCGCGAAGCGTATGGAGATCGGAGCGGCGACTGCGCTGGAAAGTGAAGTCGGCGGCGTAGAATAAATCGAGTTTTCCGGCGAACGCGGATTTGGGTCGCCGGGCGCCTTTGGCCACCGTGCTGATGCGTCCGAGATTGGGGGTGAGCCAGTTTACGATCAGGCTCGTCTCCGTGAGGGCGCGCGTGCGCAGGATAAGGCCGGTGGCAGCTTCCGTCATCGGGGGGGTCAGGTTTTGCGTTGCGTGACGATAGGCGGCGTGTAGTCCGGCGATACTGACCCAAGACTGATAATATATTTGATGCCTTCCGCCACCGACATGTCGAGCTTGGTCACCTTTTCCTCGGGAATCAGCACCAGAAAGCCGCTGGTGGGATTGGGTGTGGTGGGGATGAAGACACAGACCACCTTTTCGTTCGTCTTCGTCTGAATTTCATCGTGCTTTTCGCTGGTGAGGAAGCCGATGGAATAAATTCCGGGACGCGGGAATTCGACGAGGACGACAGTTTTGAAGGAGGTTTTCTTGCCGCTGCTGAAAGCCTCGTTCACCTGCTTGATCATGCCGTAGATTTTGTTGAGCAGCGGCAGACGAAGCATGGCGGTGTCGAGCCATTCGATGAGGCGTTTGCCGATGTAGTAGCGCGTGAGTAATCCCGTCGCGCTGACCAGGACGACCGCCAGGCCCAGGGCGGCCAGGCTCCAGTACCAATACATCGGCCCCTTGCCGGCCTCCGCGTGGGTAAGCCGGGTCGGCAGGAAAAACAGCAGCAGATCGGTTAGGCTCGCGATGGTGCCGAAGAGCCACTTGATGATGGCCAAGGTAATGACCGTGGGCAACAGCACCGCGAGACCGGTTAGGAAATTGCCGCGCCAATGGCCGAGGAATTGATTATTCACCGGCGCAGTCTAGGTTTGGGGGCAAGACGGCTCAAGGGAAAGCGCGTTGCGAGCAATCGAAGCAGGCGATTTTCCTCGCGTTTCATTTTGCGGCGGTAAGACGCGACGTGGTCGTCGTGGCCGAGCAGATGGAGCGTACCGTGGATAATGTAGCGGACGATTTCGGATTGCCAGGTTGTGCAAAAGCGGCGGGCTTGCAGCACGGCTTCATCCACGCAGGCAAAGATTTCACCGCAAATGTTGGTGCTAAGATCTGGAACATCGGCGTAGTCGAAGGTGATCACATCGGTCGAACCTCTGTGTTGAAGAAAGGTTGAGTTCAATCGCGTCATTTCCGTCTCGGCGATGAGGGTGATGCCCAGCTTATACGCTTTGAGTTGAAGGTGATCATCAAGCAGCCCAAGGGAAACTTCCCGTAGTAATCGCTGGTTGATCTTTCTGGTTCGTTGGCGGTTGTTGAGGAGCAAAGATTTCGCTGGCGGCGGGGGGGCATCTTCCCCCCGAGCCTTCCCCCCTTTGCCGACAGGGCGATGGGGAAGCGTTCGCGTGCGCCTTCCGGTCGCTGTGCTTTTGCCGGACTCGCCACGTCGTGTCACTCGCCGTTTCATTCCGGCTTGGTCTTGCCGCGATGTTCTTCGTAGGCGCTGATGATCCGTTGCACCAGCGGATGGCGCACGACGTCGCGCTTGTCGAACTCGATCACCGCGATGCCATCCACCTTCCGCAACACCCGATGGGCTTCCAGCAAGCCCGAATGCCTGTGCGGCGGCAAATCCACCTGCGTTTCGTCGCCGGTGATGACGGCCTTGGAGCCATGGCCCAGGCGCGTGAGGAACATTAACATCTGCTCGGTGGTGGAGTTCTGCGCTTCGTCGAGAATGATAAAGGCGTTGTTGAGGGTGCGCCCGCGCATGTAGGCGAGCGGGGCAATCTCAATTGTGGTGCGCTCGGTGAGTTTCTGGATTTCATCGGCTGGCAGCATGTCCTGGAGCGCGTCGTGCAGCGGGCGCAGGTACGGCAGGATCTTTTCGTAGAGGTCGCCGGGCAGAAAGCCTAGCGCCTCGCCCGCCTCCACTGCCGGGCGCGTGAGGATGATGCGGGAAACCTGACCTGCTCGCAGCGTGGCAAGCGCCATCGCAACGGCGAGATAGGTCTTTCCGGTGCCGGCGGGGCCGATACCGAAGGTGATGTCATGTTTGCGGATGGCATCGAGGTAATTCTTCTGCCCGACGGTTTTGGCGGTGACGCAGGGTTTTTTTTCGTGGGTCTGGACCCGGTCGCCCATCAGGTTTTGGAGGGTGGAGACCCCTTCGTGCTGCACCACATTCAGGGCGTGGGTGAATTCACGATTGCGCACATGCGAACCGGCTTTCAGCGAATCTTCCAGCGAGACGAACAGATGCTTCGCCCGTTCGACGGCGTCCGCGGGACCTTCCAGCTTAATCCAGCCGTCGCGCACGGTTGCCTGGACGCCGAGCTGCTTTCTAAGCGCGTCAAGATTGCGCGGATCATTGTTGAAAAGCTGCTGGGCCAGGCGGTCGTTTTCAAAATGCAGGGTCTCGGAGGCCATGGGATGAAAAATTAAAATTGCAGAATGAAAAACTATTGGGCGAGCGCCGCGCGGAGTTGATTGCCGAGCTCGACCAGGGCCTGGGGAATGACTCCGGTATGCGCGAGCACCGGCATGAAGTTGGTGTCGCCGAACCAGCGTGGAACGATGTGGATATGGAGATGCCCAGCAATGCCGGCGCCCGCCACGCGACCGAGATTGATGCCGATATTGAAGCCTTCCGCTTTCATCTCCTGTTGAAGGACGTTGACGCATCGGCGAACAAGTTTCCAGAGATCTGCGAGTTCCTCGTCGGTGAGTCCGTTCAAATCGGGTGATTGCTTGTAGGGCACAACTAGCACATGACCGCCGTTATAGGGGTAACGGTTGAGAACGGCGTAGCAGGTGCGGTCACGGGCGATGACAAGGTTCGTCACGTCGTCGCTTGACTGCGCGAGCGTCGTGAACAGGCTTTCCGTCAGCGGCGGCTTGGGCGCGACGATGTATTCGATTCGCCATGGGGCATGGAGGGTGTCCATGCCGGGCAGGGTAGGAGTCGTCGTAGGCAAAGTCAAAAGGGCTCTGGCCTGGATCGGGTGACGCGCAGCCGAAGTTCGCCGGCTATTTCGAGCCGGTGCTCTTGCCGCGCAGGATGTGGACGATGGCCTTGACCGCCAGTTCCATCAAGTGAAATGGCTTGGCGATGAAATCATTGCCGCCGCTCATCATGGAACTGGCGCGGGCCTCGAAATCATTGAGGCCGGTGACAAACACAACGGGGGTCGTTTTGTGCCGCGGCAAGGCGCGCAGTCTGGTGCAAAGCTCATAGCCGTTCATGCCGGGCATGTCCACATCGAGGAAGATGAGATCGAACGCGCCTTCGGCCAGTAAATGATATCCGGCGTTCGGATCTTCGACCACGGTCGATCGTAGCTTTGCCTTCTCCAGAGCCTGCGTAATCGCGCGCCGTGAGAAGGCTTCATCATCCACAACGAGAATTCTGGCCTGGCTGACATCGAATTCTTTGATGCCCTTGGCCTTGTCAAACAGTAAGCCCAGGCAATCCACGGCGGTTGCGGCGGTCCGCAGCGTGGAGGCGGTGACGCTGGCGGGTTTCCCACCAAGGTCCAGAAGCATGGCTTCCAGCGCTTCGGCCAATTGCGCGACGGGGGCGAAGCCGGCAAGGTTGGCGGTGCTGGCCAAAGTCCGGGTGTGCCGGGCAAGTTCCTGAAGGGGTTGCGCGCGGTCGGCTTCGTTGTCCGCCCGGCTGAGGGCTTTGAGTCCGGCGCGCAAGAAATTAAGGACTTCCGGCAGGGTGGTGGCGAAGGTGCCGCGGACATCCGTCTCGAACTCCATGTCAAAAACGGGCGCGGGTGTGGGCGCGGTTAGTTTGGCGCGTGGCTCCGGTATGACGGGTTGCACCGCCGCGGGGCCACTCGTGCCCAAGACACTCCCCAGGGCATCGAGCACCTGACGGGGGGTGCAACTGGCCTTGGAAAGACATTTGGTCGCGCCGGCCTTCCACGCCTCCAGCACCATGTTGGTGAGGTAAGTGTTGGAGAAGACGATCATCGGCAGGTGCGCAAACTTGGCCTCCGCCCGGACCATTTTCATTAATTCAACGCCCGAGAGTTTGGGCAGCACGAGATCCAGTACGACGGCATCGGGCCGAAAACTCTTGATGAGGTCGTAGCCGGCTTCGCCGGTATGGGCCACTTCCACCTGATAACCGTGGACGACGAGTTTGTTCCGATAAACGTTCGCAACAATCTGATCGTCTTCAATGATGAGAATTTTTTTCACGCTCAGGAACCGACGGCTTGGGCAGCGGCGGGAGCCAGATACGGAGTCAGGGCGGTGCGAATTAGCTCAAATTCCTTGAGGGTCTGCGCGCACAGCTCCGCGACCTGGGTCAACTTGCCTTCGCTGCTCTGGCGTTCAAGCTCGCGCAGCGGGATGACGATGCGGCGCATGCCGCAGGTGGCGCTGGCCCCGGCACAACTGTGTGCCAGACGCCGAATATCTGGAGCATTGTTCGCCTTCACCGCGATTTCGAGTTGCTCGAGTTGTTGGGTCGTTTGCTGAACGTACAGCGTGACCAGCTCCGTAAGATTTTCCGGATTGCCTTCCGTGAACTCTTGGAGGCGGTCGAGATCGATGGGGGGCAGGTTGTTCATAGGTGTGTCAGTGTTGGCCATCATTTTGGCGGTGGTGGCTGCGGAATCGGTGGATGTGGCCGGTTCGCCCGCCGCTGCGGTGGGCCCCCAGCGCTCGACGATCGTACGAACATCTTCCGGGCGGACCGGTTTGGAGAGATAATCGTCCATGCCGGCCGCGAGGCACTTATCGCGGTCCCCCGGCATGGCGCTGGCCGTCATGGCAACGATGATCATCGGCGATTTGAAGTTTGGATACTGCCGGCGGTCTTTTTGCCGGGCGCGGATCTGGCGCGTCGCCTCGAGACCGTCCATCTCGGGCATCATTACGTCCATAAAGATCAGGTCGAACGGAGCGTGATCAATGGCGGCCAGGGCCTCGACGCCGTTGCCGGCGATGGTAGAGCGATAGCCCATTTGTTGCAAGAGGCGCATGGCGACTTTCTGATTGATCAGATTGTCGTCGCAGAGCAGCACGCGCAAAGGCAGGCGGCTGGCCAGGGCGGGATCGAGCTTGCCGGGGGTGCGAGTGGGTTTGGCGGCAGTGCGGACGCCGGAGACAATGCGCGTGAGGGCATCAAACAATTGGGCGGCTTTGATCGGTTTGGTCAGACAGGTC
The DNA here is from genome assembly GCA_020848635.1 of Limisphaerales bacterium. Classification (GTDB taxonomy): domain Bacteria; phylum Verrucomicrobiota; class Verrucomicrobiia; order Limisphaerales; family JADLHS01; genus JADLHS01. The sequence continues at coordinate 9,130 of JADLHS010000538.1, read as the reverse complement.
GCGAAGCTGGCCGCGAGAAATTCCGGACTATCGGTGCGCAGGCCCATCGAACTCAGGAGCACGAGCGGAAGATGTCCCGCGTTCGGAAGCTTCCGGATTTCCCGGGCAAGCATCAGGCCGTCCATGCCCGGCATCTGCATGTCGAGCAGCGCGAGATCAAACGCTTCCCCTGCTCTCAGCCAGGCCAGCGCCTGCGCGCCGCTTGGGGCGGTGCGCGTGTTGATGCCCCACTTTCCAGTCTGGAGGGCGAGGATGCGGCAATTGGTAGGGTTATCATCCACGATCAACAAGCGCAGGTCCGCCAGTTGCGGCTGACGCTGGTCGAGCGTGGAAGTTGTGGTTGGTGTGGCCGCTGGAAGCGGGAGTGTGAAGTTGAAGGTGGCGCCATGGCCGGGGGAGCTTTCCGCCCAGATTCGACCGCCCATCAATTCGACGAGGCGCCGGCTGATGGATAACCCCAAGCCGGTACCGCCGAAATGCCGCGCCGTGGAGGCGTCCGCCTGTTCAAAGGGGAGGAACAACCGGCCAAGGCGTTCGGTTGCAATGCCGATGCCGGTGTCGCGGACGGAGAAGAGCAACTCAAACGTTCCCGCCGCGTCCGCCGGAGCCGAGAGGACTTTGACGGTGGTGACGATCTCCCCTTGCTCGGTGAATTTAACGGCGTTGCCCAGTAAATTGACCAGGATTTGGCGCAGCCGCGTGACGTCGCCAAGGACATGCGTGGGGATGTCGTCTTCGAGTAGATACGCGAGGTCAAGCCGCTTCTCGCCCGCCTTGGCGGCGAGGAGGTCGAGCGCCTCTTCGATGCACCCGCGCAGATTCACCGGGCAGGTCTCAAGGTTCAGTTTGCCGGATTCGATTTTTGAAAAATCAAGAATGTCGTTGATGATCGTCAGCAGGGATTCGCCGCTCGAGCAGATCGTGTCCACGTAACCGCGCTGCTCCGGGGTCAGCAACGTTTCCCGCAGCAGGCCGGACATACCAAGGATGCCGTTCATTGGCGTGCGGATTTCGTGGCTCATGTTGGCGAGGAACTCGGCCTTGGCGCGGACGGCCTTCTGGGCCGCGTTCCGGGCCGCGGTGAGTTCTTGATTCGTGTGCGTCAATTCGTCCGCCATTCGCTTCGCGCGCAACGCAGCGCCGACGCGCGCCAGCAACTCCGCCGTCTCGAACGGCTTCGTCAGGAAATCCGTCGCCCCCAACTCAAAGCCCCGCACCTTTTCGGTCACGCCGTTCCACGCGGTGAGCAGGATGACCGGGATGGCCTGCGTTTCCGGCGTGGCCTTGATTTGGCGCAACAATTCAAAGCCGTTCATGTCGGGCAGCCCCAGATCGAGCAGGATGAGGTCTGGGGGTGTGGTTTGAAGCGAACGCAAGGCGGCATTCGCGGTGGCGGCGCACCCAAGTTCCACATTCGCCCCCTGGAGATGAGCGGCGAGTAACTCGGGCATCGTCACGTCATCTTCGACCAGCAGGACTTTCGCAGCGGGTGTGTTCATAGTTCGGCACTGTCGCGATGCACACTTCGTGTGTTCAACAAATCACGAGTCGAACAGGATTTAGCACATTCAACACCAATTTCCGGAAAAGCCACCGTGAAAAGCCCGGGGTGGTGGCGGGCAATGATGGCCGCGTCAGCGGCGCGGTTCGTTGACCCGAAACAAGACAATCCGCGTCCGCTTCAAAGCCACTCGTCCCGTTGACACCCGAAAGAATCGTTGCGTCCGCGCGCTTGGGCGTCGTAACTTTCGGACATGGTTCAATCGCTGGTCGAACCCACAACTTCAGGGGACATATCCGTGCCACAGGAGCTGTACGTCAAAGCGTATCGCATCATGCTGCTGGCGCGCGTGCTGGACGATAAATTCGCCAGTCTCTATCGCGCGGGCAAGATTCATGGCGGGGTGTTTCTCAGCCGCGGCCAGGAGGCGCTGAGCGTGGCCATCGGGGTGGCCTTGCGCGAGGGCGATGTGTTTGCCCCGCTGATTCGGGATCTCGCGGGACGGCTCGCGTTTAACGAACCCATTCTCGACGGCGTCCGAAATTATTTCGGCTCCACCCTTGGCCCGATGCGTGGGCGCGACGGCAATGTTCATCGGGGGCGTCCGCGGGAAGGTCAGCTTGCGATGATCAGCCACCTTGGCGCGATGATATCCGTGGTCAACGGCACATTGTTCGCGCGCCGGATGAAGAACATCGCGGGCACGGTTGGCGTGGCCACTTGCGGTGATGGTGCGACCTCGACCGGTTCATTTCACGAGGCATTAAATCAGGCGGCTGTCGAAAGGTTGCCCCTCGTCCTGGTCGTGGCGGACAATCAATATGCCTATTCAACCCCCACATCGCGGCAATTTGCCTGTCGCTCGCTCGTGGATCGCGCTGTGGGCTATGGCATTTCCGGATGCGAGGTGGATGGGACTGACCTTGCCGAATGCCTGCGGGTGGTTGGGGATGCAGTTGTCCGTGCCCGAGCCGGCGCGGGGCCGCAACTGGTCGTCGCCCACTTGCTCCGGCTTTGCGGTCACGGCGAACACGATGACGCAAGCTACATTGATCCCCAGCAAAAGAGTTCTCCGTTGGGCGGGGATTGCCTGAAACTTGCGGAGGAATTTCTGCGGCAGCAATGCTGGGCGGGGGCGGACACCCTGGCGCAGTGGCGCAATGAAGCGCTTCACAAGGTGGAAGACGCCGTGGCGACCGTGCAGCGCGAGCCGACGCCTGATCCGTTTACGGAAGTCTGGTCCGCGCTCGCCACCGCGCATCTAGGTGAGGGCAATGCCTAGAAAACGGGAAAGTAGAATGACAAATGTTAGATATGATTTCACCCAGCGCCCGCAGGATAACACGTCATACCAGCGCAGGATCCGCTTGTGGGCAGGGTCCAGATTTGCCGGCCTGCGGCTGGCTTGATTTCTCCCTCTTGGATCGCTCCGTATGAGCATCACATACCTCGAAGCCATCCGTTCCGCCCAGGCCCGTGCGCTGGCCGAAGATCCGCGGGTGTTCATCTACGGGCAGGACGTGGGCGCGTTCGGTGGCGCATTCAAGGCGACCAAAGGCCTGGCAAAGGAGTTTCCGGGTCGCGTGCTTGACGCCCCGATCAGCGAAGACGCGATGGCTGGTCTTGCCATAGGCGCGGCGATTGAAGGTCTGCGGCCCATTATCGAAATGCAATTTGCGGATTTCTCGACCGTGGCGTTCAACCAGATTGTGAACCAAGCCGCGACGCTGTTTTGGCGGACCGGGGTGCCATGCCCAATCACGGTGCGCCTGCCGTGCGGCGCCACTTCGGGCAGCGGACCGTTTCACAGCCAGACGATGGAGGCGATCTATGCCCATTATCCCGGCCTCGTGGTGCTGACGCCGGCGACGGTGGAGGATGCCTACAGCATGTTGCTTGAAGCCGTGGCGATTGATGATCCGGTGATTTTCTGCGAGCACAAACTTCTTTATTATCATCTCAAAGCTGCGGCGCTCCCCACGGAGGCGTTGCCAGTTGGGAAGGCGCGTATCGCCCGAGAAGGTCGGGATCTTACGGTCGTAGCTTACAGCGCCATGGTGCATGAAGCTCTCGCGGCGGCAGAAGTGTTGCAAGGCGATGGCTGGGAAATAGAAGTCGTGGATTTGCGTTCCGTCAAACCGCTCGACACCGATACCGTGATGGGCAGTGTTGCGCGGACGGGACGTTTGCTTTGTGTGGGCGAGGCGTGGCCATGGGGTGGCGTAACCGCTGAAGTAATTGCTCGCGTTACTTGCGAGGGCTACGATTTGCTCGACGCGCCGCCGCAACGGTTGAACGCCAAGGACACGCCCGTGCCGTATCACCCGGATCTGTGGGCGGCGCACCGCCCGACCGCCCGGAGCATCGTCGAGTCGGCTCGAAAAGTATTACAGCATTGAGTCATCATGCCCGTACACTTGAAACCATTGAGCAGTGGCGGATTGGGGTGTTCGGCGGGTAACCCCGGCGGCGCTCCCCGGCTCCACCGTCCAATCATCCCACTCTGAATCATGCCCCACGTTCCCATCATCATGCCCCAACTTGGCGAATCCATCGCTGAGGCCACCATCGTCAGTTTCCTTGTCCAGCCGGGCGATACCGTCGAGGCCGACCAGGACATCATCGAGGTGGAAACCAACAAGGCGACCATGAATGTTGTCGCGCCGGCGCGTGGGCGCATCGAGCAATTCACCGTTCAACTAGGCGGGAGTTATCCTGTCGGCGGCTCGTTGGGCCGGATCGAGGTCACCAAGGACGAGGCGACCCGCCTTGGCCTCGACACGGCGCAACTCGAAAAAGTCGGAGCGCAAGCCGCGCCTGCCGCCGGGTTGTCCGGCAACCCCCGTAATCTACCCGGCGCCCAGGTGGAGCCCACGATTCGCGGTCTGCCCGTGCCGGCGCATGCGGTCGGCGCAGGCTACATGTCGCCGCGACTCAAAGCCCGGATGCACGAACTGGGCCTCCACGCGGCCGACCTCGCTGGCCTCGCCGGCAGTGGGGCGGCGGGGCGCGTTACCGTGGAGGACTTCGAGCGTTACATCAGCAATCTGGAAAAGCAAAAGCTGACCCCCGCTTCCTCCATGCGCGTGGCCGTGGCCGATGCCATGCGTCGCAGTTGGACGCGCCCCCTTGCCACGGTGGGAATGCCGGTGCTCATGGACCGTCTGCTGGCGCATCGCAAGGCGCAGGTCGTCAAGCCCGGCCCCGCATTGTATGGGCTGCGCGCGCTGGCAATCGCGTTATCCGAGAACAGCGCGCCGGCGGGACGCCTCATCGGCAACAACATCGTTCATCCTTCAGCCATTGACCTGGGGTTCGGCGTTGAGGTCGAGGACGGCGTGCTCGTGCCGGTGATTCGTAACGCGGACCAGAATAAGCTTGCCGATCTCGTCGCTCGGTACAACCACCTGATCGAACTCGCGCGTCAACGAAAACTGCCCGCCGATGCCACCGGCGGCTCCATTGCCACCGTGACGAACTACGGTACCTTCGGCTTGACCCTGGCGACACCGATTCCGTTGCCAGAGCAAAACCTGGTGCTCGGCATTGGCGCGGGGCGCAAAGTGGTACGCTGGGATGAGGTGAATGCGCAGTGTGTGCCGGTGACCGAATCGCATCTTACTTTGAGCTTTGATCATCGGGTGCTTGATGGCGGCGCCGCGGGTCGGTTGCTTGGGCGCGTAGTTGATTTGTTGATGCACCCGGAGCAGCTTTAGCCCGAAGGGAGATCGGGGGGACAGAGTTTCCGGCTGCCTGCGCGCCGCTGTCCCCGGCTGCCTATCGTCGGGGCGACGGCAGCTTTGGGAAATCAACGATCCTTAACTTCTCGACTTTCAGCTAGCGTGGCCTTGCCGGCAGCCTTGCCATACAACCCGCGATTGCTCTGGTTGAACTCAAATTTCAAATCCACCTGCAAATCCTGCAAGGTGATCAGCTTCCAGTGGACGGGGATGAAGGTGGGTTTGCCGTTGCGGGTGGTCTTTTCAAGTTCATAGGCGAGGAGTAAATGCAGCGCGTCGCGGGTGACTTTCGGATGTTCGGACGGTGAGTAATAAAACGAACGTTGCGTGGTGTCGGCCGTCGCGGCGCTATAGGTCTTTAACTCGAGATAGCAGGGCGGGTCGCTGACGATTTCCACATCGGGATAACCGGTGGTTTGGGCATCGCCCTGAGTGGTGACCGGCGTGCGGGCGTCCAGCCCGGCTTCCTTCAACGCAGTCTTTACGAAAAGCTCCATGTGATTGCCGGCTTCGTTGGCTCGCGTGGCGAATACGCCTTCGGCCCGCGCTTTGGCCGCGGCGGCGCTGGCGGCAGCCGAGAATTTCTGGAACAGCACCCGGTGAGCGGCGTTGTGGCTATCGAATTCCAGGATCCGATGTTGCGTGGTGGCGAAAATGACTTCTTTGAACGGAATGCGCTTGGCGGGTTTGGTGAGTTCGGCCAGGGCAGCGGTGGCGGGTGTATTTGTTTGAGCGGCCCCCAGGGGCGCGCCGGCCGCAACCAGCAATAAACCGGCAACGAAGGGGTCACGCAGTTTCATGGTTTTCGGAAGAGAACGATCCGGTTGGTATTCGTGCCTTTGCTCATGTTGTCCACGCCCCAGCAGTTGGCAGTTTTGGTGAACTTCTGGTCGTTGATCAAGATCAAGACGGGTTCGAGTCCTGCCGCGAGGCCGCAGGGAAGGACGGTTTCCTCCAACTTCGTTTTGCCACCGTGAACTTCGCCGACTTCAAAGGCGATGTGGCCGCCGGGTTTCAAAACGCGGTACAATTCCCGGAAGACCGAGGACATGGCCTCTCGCCAAGCTTCGAGCTTTTTGGGGACGGTGAGCGCTACGGCTTTGGGATCAATGCCGAGAAACCAGCAGCGCAGCCAGTTGTCGTCGGCGTATTGCACCACATCGAGGAAGGGTGGTGAGGTGACGACGAGGGCAATGGATTTGGCGGGAAAGTCGCGCGTGCCATCGGCGGCCGCGTTTGTGAAGCGTGCCTGGGTGGCGACGCGTGCCAGCTTGGCGCGCACGGCGGGTGTCACATCACCTAGAAGTTGTTTGGATTTCTTGAGGATGAGTTTGATGACATCGCGCCGAGGCGGGGTTTGGTTTCGCTTGGCGTTGATTCTGCGTTGCGACACGAGGCTCACGGCTTGGTTGGGTGGCAGGGTATAAACCGAGAAAAAACCTGACGAATGGCCGGTTAGGCGATTGAGGGCGACCATACGGAGCCAGACATCCAAAGCGTCCGGAGTTTCCCCGGTGCGGCGGCGGATGAAGTGCTTTTTCAGTGCGCAGATTCCGCGAAGGGTGTCTGGGTGATAAAAGACCAGCAAGTCTTCGGGTAGTTCGTCCTGAACCGTCAGGTTGATTTCACGCAGACGGGCTTCGACTTGGTCGAGGTTCGGAGGCTGAAGGCGCGGCGCGGTCAGTGTCAGACTCAAAGGATTAATATCATTGCCCCAGGGCACGCGCCCAAGTAACGCGGCTTCAATCGGCGTTGTGCCGCGCCCCATGAACGGATCATAAACGACATCGCCGGGCTGGGTGAGCCGCTCGATGAAGAAGCGCGGGAGTTGCGGCTTGAAGCAGGCGCGATAGGAGACTTCGTGCAACGAACTGGCCTGGCGTTGCCGCGCGGTCCAGAACTCATTAACGAAGGTTGGAACTGAACATTCTTCGCAGCGGGTGGCGATTTGGCGGGTGGGTTGCCCGAATTCCTGAAAGTCCGCCAGTTCGGCGGCGAAATCCAGCGTCACCGTCCGGGGCAATCCTGGGATCGGCGGACTGAGCATCGGCAGATCGGGTTGGGTGAGATGGTTCAGCATGTCGCTCGGGATGAGAGCAACGATTCGTCCCCCGGGCAAGCCCCGAGGGTGGGTTGGGGAATGTTTTGGATTGAAGAATGGATAATCTCCGGCATCTTCCCGCCGACCGTTACGCCGCTGAAATTATGAAAATTGCCATCGTGGGATTGGGTTACGTCGGATTGCCGTTGTGTTTGCAGTTTGCCCGGAACGACGTGGACGTCATCGGGCTGGACATTGACGCCTCCAAAGTCGAACACATCAACGCCGGGAAGAGTTACATTGAGCACATTGACGGGGAGGCCATTCGCAGTGCGGTGGGCACCGGACGCTTGACGGCGTCGGCCGATTTTGGGCGCGTCCAGGACGTCGAAGCGATCATCATCTGCGTGCCGACGCCGTTGAACAAGAACCGCGAGCCGGACATATCCTACATCATCAAGACCGGCGAAGCCATTGCGGGCCATCTGCAAAAGGGCACGCTGGTGGTGCTGGAATCCACGACGTATCCGGGCACGACCGATACCGATCTGCGCGAAGTTTTGGAACAGGGCTCCGGGCTCAAGGCCGGGGCGGACTTCCACCTCGCCTTTTCCCCCGAACGCGAAGACCCGGGCAATCCGGACAGCAAGGTGGCGAAGATTCCGAAGGTCATTGGCGGATTCACCCCGGCGTGCCTGGAACGCGCCAAGGCGCTGTACAGCCAGGCGATTCAAACCCTGGTGCCGGTGTCCTCCTGCCGCGCCGCCGAGGCGACCAAGCTGCTCGAGAACATCTTTCGCAGCGTCAACATCGCGCTGGTCAATGAGCTCAAACAGGTCTACGGCGCGATGGACATCGACGTGTGGGAAGTCATCAATGCCGCGAAGACCAAGCCGTTTGGATTCATGGCGTTTTACCCCGGCCCCGGTTTGGGCGGGCACTGCATTCCGATTGATCCGTTCTACCTGACGTGGAACGCGCGTGAGTATGGCCAAAACACCCGGTTCATCGAGCTGGCGGGGGAAGTCAACACGGCGATGCCGACGTTTGTGCTGCACCGGGTGGCGGAGGCGTTGAACCGGCGGCAGAAGAGCGTGAACGGCAGCCGGGTGCTGATCCTGGGCCTGGCCTACAAAGCCAACGTGGATGACGACCGCGAATCCCCGAGCTATCACCTGCTCGATCTGCTCAAGGAGCAGGGCGCGACGGTGGCGTATTATGATCCGCACGTGCCGGTGATTCGGCCCACGCGGGAGCATCCGCACTGGGCGGGGATGAAATCCGTGGGGTGGAATCGGGAAACGGTTGCCAGTTTCGACCTGGTGCTGATCTCGACGGCGCACAAGGCGGTGAACTATCAAGAACTCGCCGAATGGGCGGCGGGCATTGTGGACACGCGCAATGCCATGGCCGGCTGCACGGTCGCCCCAGGCAAAGTGTGGAAAGCGTGAGCTTGGGCAGTGTGCGCAAGAAGTCTGCTTCCGAAGCAAAAAAAGCGCGTGGCGAACTCGCCACGCGCTTTTCTGTAAAGTCGAAAACTTAGCGCCGCGCCGACCGCGCACGCAGCCCCAATGCCGCAACGCCGAGTAGCCACAACGCCATTACCGAGGGCTCAGGGACACTCGCCACCGTAATCGCAAAACCCTTGAAATCCTTCTTCGCAATGTAGGCCACCGACCCCGTCTCGCTCATCGCCAGCAACGTGTTATCCAAGTTCACCCGAATCTCCGTCGCCCCGTTGAGGAACGAAATCCCATTCGCCGCCAACGCGCTGTTCAAATTGAAGTTCAACGCCCCATTCCAAATCGTCCCCACCCCAGCGTCAGTGCTCAAATTAAACTGCCCATT
>JADLHS010000537.1 GCA_020848635.1 Limisphaerales bacterium | reverse complement strand
GCCATTCGACGGTGGTGGGGCCGCCGGAATCGCCGGGATTCTTCCAGTAGGTGTGCCAGCCGGGATCCATTTGTAAGCGCACGCCTGCCCAAACTGTGTCGCCGGGTCTAGCGGAAACGGCGGACAAAAGCAGCGCAACACGGGTATGCGCGGCCTGAGCGCACGGAGCGAACGCGCCAAGGAGGGCGGCGAAGAGGACGACGAGGGTTCGTTGCACAATGATATAGATGCCAAAACGCTGCGGGTGTTTGAAGATATTTCGGTGGAACCGGGCGAGCGCCGGCGGCGTGCGCGAAGTGGCGTGGTTTACCCACGGCGACTGATTTGGCGTGAGTTGCTCACACTCGATCGTCAACAGATTGTGGAGAAGATAAATTTGCACGGCGCGCACGGATTGAGTCTGCTATGGGCACATGATTGATTCCGTTTCAGAAAGCGCCGGGGCGGCGCCGGATTTGAAGAAGGCGCGGCGCCGGAAAGTCGCCCCCCACGATGCGGGGCGGGTGGATCGTTTGCCGCCGCACGCGCTGGAGGCCGAGCAGGGCGTGCTTGGTTGTGTGCTGCTGTCGCCGAACGATTGTCTCGGGCTGTGCATTGAGAAGCTCAAGAGCGGGCCGGAGGTCTTTTACGATTTGCGCCACCAAACGATTTACACCGCGCTCGTTGAGATGTACGACCAGCGCGAGGCGATCGACATCATCACCCTTCAGCAACGGCTCAAGGACCGGCAACTGCTGGATCCCATCGGCGGGATTCCCTATTTGAACTCATTGCAGGACACCGTGCCGTCGGCGGCGAACCTGAGTTACTACCTCGACATCGTGTTGGAGAAATCGCTGTTGCGAAAAATGATCCACACCTGCACCGACGTCGTAGGGCGGGTCTATGATTACGATGGCGAGGTGGATGCCCTGCTGGACGAAGTGGAGCGTGACATTCTGCGGATCAGCGAGTCACGGGCGGAGGGCGGCATGGAATCGGTGAAGTCGCTCGTGCATAAGGCGATTGGGACGGTGGAAAACTATTTCAACCGGCAGGGCGTGCTGGGCGGGCTGTCCACGGGTTTTGCGGATCTGGACCGAATGACGGACGGTCTGCACGGCGGTGAAATGATCGTCATCGCCGCACGGCCTTCGATGGGCAAGACATCCCTGGCGATGAACGTGGCCGAGCATGTGGTATTGCACAGCAAACTGCCGGTGGGGGTGTTCAGTCTGGAAATGACCGCCGAGTCGCTGGTGCTGCGCATGTTGTGCTGCAATGCGCGGGTGAACCTGCGGAACATCCGCGAAGGGTTCATGACCGAGTCGGATTTTCCGAAGTTGACGAGCGCGGCAGGCAAGATGTCGAGCGCGCCGTTGTTCATTGACGACACGCCGGGGCTTTCGATTTTGCAGTTGCGCGCGCGTGCGCGGCGCCTGTGGCAGCAGCATGGCGTGAAGCTTTTCATCATTGACTACCTGCAACTCCTCAACTCTACTGCGCGCCGCGCCCAGGAAAACCGGCAGCAGGAAATTGCCGATATTTCCAGCGGCATCAAGGCGCTGGCCAAAGAACTGAAAGTGCCGGTGATCGTGTTGAGCCAGTTGAACCGGGAACTGGAGAAGGACAAGAGCCGCAAGCCGCGGTTGTCCGATCTGCGCGAATCGGGTTCCATTGAACAGGATGCCGACGTGGTGGCGTTATTATACAAGCCTTCCAGCGGCGATGACGACGATGGGGCGGGGGCGGAAGAGGCGGACGGGGTGCCGGTGAACCTGTTGATCGCCAAACAACGCAACGGCCCGACCGGGGATGTGCATTTGACCTTTTTGAAACCTTACACGCGATTTGAAAGTGCAGCCAAAGTCAGTGACGACGACATGCCGGGGCAGTGACGCATCATGAAGGCGCTGCTCCGTTTTAGCGCCCTGGGGCTCTGGTTCGCGTGGCTGCCGCTGGTGTGGGGGCAACTGCCGGAGACCAAGATTGCCCGCATCGAGATCAAACACATCGGCCCCTCCACCGTCAGCGATGAATTGATCCGGGGGAATTTGCGCTCGAAGGTCGGCGAGCCGTACCGGCCGATCACGGTGGATGATGACGTTCGCAATCTCTACACCAAGGGGCTCTTCGATGACATTCGCGTCACCAGCAAGCTGGAGTCGGATGGTCTGGTGCTCACTTTTGTGGTGCAGGACAATCCCCGGTTGACGGAGGTCAAGTTCGAGGGGAATACCAAACTCAGCAATTCGAAAATCAAGGGGAAAATCACGTCCAAGGTCGGCGAGCCGTTGGATCGCCGGAAGGTTTTCACCGACAAACAAGCCATTTTGGAGGTGTATCAGAAATCCGGCTACCCGCGTACCACAGTGGAAGACAAGGTGACGGTGGACGAAGGCAAGGGGAGCGGCACGGTGCTGTTCATCATCAAGGAGAGTCCCAAGATCAAGATCGAGCGGGTTGAGTTCGTGGGGGCTGCGGCGTTTACGCAAAAGGAACTGCGCAAGCAGATGAAAGGCACGACGCGCTACGGAATGTTTTCCTGGATTCTGCCGGGCGGCTATTTCGTGGAGGACAAGTTTGAGGAGGACAAGGAACGGTTGACCACCTTCTATCGCGAACATGGTTATATTGATTTTGAGATCAAGGACGTGCAAATGGAGTACCCCACGCCGGGCCGTTTGGTTGTGCGGCTGGCCATTTACGAGGGGCGATCCTACAAAGTCGGGCAGATCACTTTCGAAGGTACGACGATGTTTCCAACGAACGCGGTAAGCCCTGGTTTTCAATCCGGCAAGATGCCCAAGCAGGGGCCCGGACGCGCGACGTGGGCGGAAAACGCGACCGTGAATCGCAACTTCAAGATGAAGGCGGGGGACGTTTTCACGATGTCCGGACAAGGCCGGGATACGGAAGCGGTGCAGAGTTTTTACGAGTCCAAGGGGCACATTGACGTGGTGCGGGGCTCGGCCAATCTCCAAGTCATGCGCGTTCCGAACACCGAGACCGGGACGATTGATATTCGCTACAAGGTGGAGGAGGGTCAGAAATCATACATCGAGAAGATCGAAATTCGCGGCAACACCAAGACGAAGGACAAGGTTATCCGCCGCGAGCTTTCGGTGGCCCCGGGCGAAGTCTTCGACATGACGCGGATCAGGACCAGCAAACGCCGCCTGGAGGGATTGGATTACTTCGAGCCGGGCGGGGTGGAAACACGTCCTGAACCCACGGACGTCCCGAACCGCAAGAATCTCCTCGTTGGGGTGCGAGAGAAGAGCACCGGCAATATCAGCTTCGGCGCGGGGTTCAGTTCGGTGGACTCGATCGTCGGTTTTGCCGAGTGGACGCAGGGCAATTTCGATTTGTTCCATCCGCCCACTTTCACCGGCGGCGGGCAGAAGCTTCGCCTGCGGGTTCAAATCGGTACCGAGCGGCAGGATTATGTGCTCGCGTTCACAGAGCCGTGGTTTCTCAATCGCAAACTTGCGCTCAACACGGACTTGTATTATCGCAATCTGAACTATGTAAGCTTGGACAACCTGTATGATGAAACCCGTGCCGGCATGAGAGTGGGGCTAACCCGGGCGCTCGGCAGCGATTTCTTGATCGGCAGCATTGGCTATCGGATCGAACGCATCGGCATTGACCTGTCTCCGGGGGTGCATGGGGCTGAATGGGGAACCGTTCCGGGTGTCCCGGGTGGGCCGGCCGGTGGTTCGGGAATTCCAGTTTATATTCCCGCCAACGCGCCCGAGTCCATCCTGGAGGAAAGTGGCTATACGCGGCAGGCGACGCTTTCGCTATCCCTGGCCTACGACACGCGCAACAACACACGGCTGCCCGATCACGGGCAACGGAGCGAAATTATATCCGAGCTCGCCTCCACCTATCTCGGTGGCCAGGGTGATTTCTACAAGATCGAATTGCAGTCCGCGTGGTATTTTCCCGGTTTTGCCAAAGGACATGTGATCGAAGCCATCGGACGAACCGGCATCGCAAACGGTATGAACGGGGACACCGTTCCATTCTACGACCGTTTTTACTT
>JADLHS010000536.1 GCA_020848635.1 Limisphaerales bacterium | reverse complement strand
TGGTCGGACATCATCACCGTCGAGGACAAGGATCAGGTGGCGGGCGCGCTGCTCCTGCAATATCGCGCGTTGGGGAACGATCCCGTGGTGCTCGATGAGGACCGTTACGAGCATTACCTCTCCCCCAAGCATGACCGTTATTTCTTCCGTCGGTTGATGTGGGCCAGTCTGCTCAGCGGGGGACAAGCAACCTATGGTGGTTTGAAAACATACGAAGCGTTTGCCGGCACCAATGAATTGAAAGGGGTTCAAGGCTACCTGACCGCTGTCCGTGATGGCCGGCTCAACGATGGCGCAGCGGATTTCCGGCACATCCGGAGCTTCTTTGCCGAGGCGGGTTTGACGCTGGTTGGATTGCAACCAAACGACGCCATGGCGGGCAACGACGCTCAGAGCGTCAAAGTCATCGCGGGTGACAAGACCATCATCGCCTATTTGCAAAACCCCGATTCGCGTGCATCGGAAAGCGCCAACGTGTCCGAAACGCCCGCAACGTGCCGTTTGCATTTGCCGGCAGGCGGTTGGCGCGTCCGCTGGTTTGACCCGCGTTCCGGGCAATGGCACGCGAACCAAGGTCGCGAGGCGATCAGCGGCGGATCCACCCATGATTTCAAGTCAAACTTCCCGGGCGATGCCGTACTGCTGCTGACGCTCCCATGACAACCTCTCAAGCAAGGGTCGCAGATTCTGGGCAAACACACCTTGCATGGACGTTGGTGACTTCAGAGGGAATTGTTCAAAATAAATACCGAACTGTCCTATCATACTGCTACGAAGACTGGATAGGTTATCGGTGCTTTCTATGACGGAGTTGCGTTTTGCCATACTCGGGACGGGATTCTGGGCGCGCTACCAACTTGCCGGGTGGCGTGAGTTGCCCGGCGCTCGCTGTATGGCGTTGTGGAATCGCACGCGTACCAAGGCGCAGGCATTGGCGGACTCTTTCAGCATCGCCTCTGTTTACGACACGCCGGAAGAACTGCTCTCCCGGGAAAAGCTGGACTTCGTGGACATCATTACCGATGTGGGCACGCATCGGCAGTTCGTGGAGCTGGCAGTGGCGCATCGCGTTCCAGCGGTTTGTCAAAAGCCCATGGGGACAAATTTGGCTGAAGCGGAAGCCATGGTGGAAGTTTGTCGAAAGGCCGGCGTGCCGCTGCTGATAAACGAGAACTGGCGCTGGCAGACGCCGCTGCGTGAATTGCATCGCGTCATCGCATCGGGGATAATCGGTCGCGTGTTTCGGGCGCGCATTGATTACTGCAACAGTTTTCCCGTCTTTGACAACCAGCCGTTTCTCAAGACCGTGGATCAGTTCATAATCGCGGACATGGGCAGCCATATCCTCGATGTTGCACGCTTCTTGTTCGGCGAGGCCACGGCGCTCAACTGCTGGACTAATCGCGTCCACCCGGACATCCAGGGCGAGGATGTTGCCACCGTGCTGCTGCGGATGCGGAGCGGAGCAACCGTGACCTGTAATCTGAGTTACGCCAGCCGCGTGGAACACGATCGCTTTCCGGAAACGTATGGGTTCGTCGAAGGTACGGCGGGTTCGGCAGAACTGGGGCCGGATTTCTGGATTCGCGTCACCACTTCGGAAGGCACGACCAGCCGCCGCTGCCCGCCGCCGTTTTATGCGTGGGCGGATCCGCGCTATGCGTTGGTGCATTCGAGCATCGTGGAGTGTCAGCGCGATCTGCTCCGCCACCTGTCGGGCCAGGGACTTGCGGAAACGACGGGTGAAGACAATCTGAAAACCGTGCGACTTGTTTCTGCCGCCTATGACAGCGCCGCGTCAGGTGAAACTGTCCGGCTTCCCGTATGAAAGACCCCATCGTCGCCAAGTACCTGATCGAGACCCCGCACCCGCTGGAGTTCGCCGCGGAGATGATCGCTGGCGAACAATCCTCGGGAACATTTATCGCCGTGCCCGGCGAGACGGAAGAATTGAAAGCCCGCGCCCGCGCCCGGGTCGCTCACATCAGGCCACTGGAAGCGGTGGACACTCCCGGCCTGCCCGGTTCACGGCCGCCCAAGAGTCTTTCTGGTCCGCCCCAATATCAGCGCGCGGAGGTCACCGTTGAATTTCCGTTCGACAACATTGGGCCGAACTTGCCTACGCTGCTCGCGACCATTTGCGGGAATCTCTACGAACTCGCCGAACTTTCCGGGATCAAACTCCTCGATATTAAACTGCCGCAGGCTTTCGCGCAGCGGTATCCCGGGCCGCAATTCGGTATCGCCGGCACGCGCCGTCTGGCCGGCGTGCAAGCTCGCCCGCTCATCGGCACCATTGTAAAACCGAGCGTGGGGTTGACCCCCACGCAAACGGCTGACCTGGTGCGGACGCTCGGCGAAGCGGGCATTGATTTCGTCAAAGACGACGAACTGCAAGCCGACTCGCCCCACAGCCCGTTCCCAGCACGGGTCGCCGCGGTCATGCGGGTCATCAACGAACTTGCCGACCGCACCGGCAAAAAGATCATGTTTGCGTTCAATGTTACCGATGACCTCGAAGCGATGTTGCGGCACCACGACACCGTCGTCGCTGCCGGCGGGACGTGCGTGATGGTAAGCATTCACAGCATCGGCCTGGCGACGCTGGTGGAATTTCGCCGGCGTTGTCAATTGCCGATTCACGGACATCGCAACGGCTGGGGACTCTACGGTCGGCATCCGCTGCTCGGCGTTGAATATCCGGCGTGGCAAAAACTCTGGCGGCTCGCCGGTGCCGATCATCTGCACGTCAACGGCCTGCAAAACAAATTCTGGGAGCCGGATGAATCCGTCATCCGCAGCATCAAAGCCTGTCTCACGCCGATGTTTCGCCCCGACGACACCGCCATGCCCGTGGTCAGTTCCGGTCAGTGGGGTGGGCAAGCACCGGAAACCTATCGGCTCACCGGCACCACCGACCTCCTCTACATTGCGGGCGGCGGCATCATGGCGCATCCGCAAGGTCCGGCGGCGGGATTGCGCGGTCTGGTACAAGCGTGGGAAGCCGCGATGCAGGGCATCCCGCTCGCCGAATACGCGACGACGCATCCCGAATTGCAGGCCACCATCGCCAAGTTCGGCAAGTTGCGATCATGAAAGCGAAGCCTGCCAAATCTCTTTTGCTCGCTTATTATGGCGATGACTTCACCGGCTCGACGGACGTAATGGAATCGCTGGCCCGTGCCGGGTTGCGCACAGTTTTGTTTTTGCGCCCGCCCACGCCCAAACAGCTCGCAAAATATCCCGGGCTCCGCGCGTTTGGCATCGCGGGCGGTTCGCGGACGATGTCCCCGGCGCAGATGCAACGCGAATTGCCGCCCGCGTTCCGCGCGCTCAAAGCCAGCGGGGCCGCTTTCATTCATTATAAAACCTGCTCCACATTTGATTCCTCACCAACCGTCGGTTCCATCGGGAAAGCCATTGAACTGGGCCGGCGCGTGTTCGGCAACGGCATCACTCCGCTCGTCGTCGGGGTGCCGGTGTTGGGGCGGCATGTGGTGTTTGGAAACTTGTTCGCGCGTTCGGGTCTTGATGCTGAACCGGTTCGATTGGATCGGCACCCGACCATGAGCCGGCATCCCGTGACGCCGATGGATGAAGCGGATATCCGGCGGCATCTCGCACGGCAAACGAACCTGCCGATCGAATTGGTGGATGTATTGAAGCTGGCCACCGCTCGCAATACCCGGCCAAATGTGGTTGAGCTAACGGACGCAAGGCAAGCGTCCGCCATCGTCCTTTTTGACACGTTGGTCGAAACCGATTTACCGATCATTGGCCGTTTGATTTCGAGTCAACGTCCGTTCAGCGGCCAACTTTTCTGCGCGGGATCGAGCGGCGTGGAATACGCGCTGGTGGCTCATTGGCGCGAGACGGGAAAAATTGCGCACACCGCAATTGCCGATCAACGCCCCGCAACCACACGCGAACAAATCATCACCGTCTCCGGCAGTTGCTCACCCGTGACGGATCGGCAGATTGGACTGGCCGTCAAGAATTGCTTCGTCGAAATCGCCTGTGACACTGGATTATTGGCTGACCCCAACGGCACAAAGGAGGCCATTGCCGATGCCTTGTCACGCGCCCGCCCGGCACTGGACGAAGGCCGAAACATCATCTTTCAGACCGCGCGCGGCCCAACGGATCCACGGCGGGAAAAATTCGCACGCGCAGCCAAACGATGTTCCGGCCAGACGCGCGCGGAGCGATCTGCCACTGCCGGAGAAACATTGGGACGAGGGCTTGCCCTCATCCTTGAGGAAGCCTTGCGCATCACGAGTGGCCGGCACGCGATAGTCTGTGGCGGCGATTCTTCCACCGTCGTGGCGCGTGCGCTGGGCGTTGAAGCCTTGGAGTATATCGCTCCCGTCGCTCCGGGTGGACCCCTCTGTCGTGTTCATGCGCCCGGTCGTATCGCACACGACTGCGAGATCGTTTTCAAAGGCGGTCAGGTCGGTCGGGATTCTTTCTTTCTCGACCTCGTAGGCAAGGATGCAAAATGAAAACTCGACCAGATAAAATAAGCTTGTGGCTCGCTGTCGGAGCGATCTGCCTCGTTGTCTCCAGTTATAGCCTGCGGGCGGCCCCGTTGCCGCGACTCAAGGTAAGCGACAACCACCGCTTTCTAGTCACCGCCGACGGCCAGCCGTTTTTCTGGCTCGGGGACACCGCGTGGGAATTATTTCATCGGCTGAACCGCGAAGAGGCGGAAATCTATTTGAGGAACCGGGCCGATCGGCGCTTCACCGTCATTCAAGCCGTCGTGCTGGCGGAACTTGACGGACTCAAGGACCCCAACCCTTACGGCCATCGCCCGCTGGAGAAGAACGATCCCACCAAGCCGAACGAAGATTACTTCAAGCATGTGGACTGGATCGTGGCGAAGGCCAACGCCCTCGGCCTTTACATCGGCCTGTTGCCGACGTGGGGAAATCAATGGCACAAAACCAATGCCATCTTCACGGCGGGGAACGCGGAGGTTTATGGCGAGTGGCTCGGCAAACGTTACCAAGATGCCGGCCTCGTGTGGATTCTCGGGGGCGATCGCTCGGTGGAAAACGATCGTCACCGCGAAATCCTCCGGGCGATGGCACGGGGTCTTCGCAAGGGCGACGGCGGCGCACATTTGATCACGCTGCATCCGTCCGGTGGCAACGGTTCGGCGCTGTGGTTTCACAACGAAGACTGGCTCGATTTCAACATGCGCCAGAACGGTCACATCGCCGAGTTTGGTGCCACCTACAGTCAAACACGAAAAGACTATAAGCGGATGCCGACAAAGCCGGTAATTGATGGCGAACCCATCTACGAAGATCACCCGGTCTCGTTTGATCCGAAGAATCTTGGCCATTCCGTCGCCGCCGATGTGCGCCGGCCGTTGTACTGGGATTTGTTTGGCGGCGCGTTTGGGCACACCTACGGCCACCATTCGGTCTGGCAGATGTGGTCGCCGAAACACACGCCGAAAAACTTTCCACTGATGCCGTGGTTCGAAGCCATCAACCAGCCCGGAGCCGCGCAGATGCAATACGCCCGCGCGCTTCTGGAATCGCGACCATTTCTCACGCGGATTCCGGCCGACGACCTTCTTGCCACCAATTCCATTCCCACCGCGATGCCTGGCACGGGCCGCTATCATTTCTCTGCCACGCGCGACAGCAACGGCAGCTATGCGATGGTTTATGCGCCCGTCGGTCGCACCTTTTCCGTGCGCATGGATAAGATCGCTGGCGCGAAGGTGAAAGCGTGGTGGTTCAATCCGCGTAACGGCCAGGCTACCGCCATCGGCACGTTTGCTAACCGGGGCGAGCATGAATTCACGCCACCCGACCACGGCGAGATGCTCGACTGGGTGTTGGTGCTCGACGACGAATCCAGGAAGTTTCCGCCCCCGGGCACGCCCGCCGTTTCCGCCAAATGAAACGCCTGATTCAATTGCTGACCGTCATCCTCGTCTCGATGAACTCGCTCCACGCCGAGAACTGGCCGCAATTCCGCGGCCCGACGCATCCGGGCCGCTCCGCTGAAACCGGCCTGCCGCTCAATTGGAGCGCAACGAATAATGTCTTGTGGATAACTCCGATTCCCGGCGAGTCGTGGTCGTCGCCGATTGTCTGGAATGATCGTGTCTTCCTGACGACGGCCACCGACAGCGGCCAGACGTGCCGCGTGCTGTCGCTGGACGTGAACTCGGGAAAGATTCTCTGGGACCAGGTGGTTTTCCAACAGTCACCGCGTCGCAAGGAGAGTCGGAATACCTACGCCACTCCGACACCGGCCACGGATGGCGAGCGGGTTTATGCCTGCTTTGGCGATGGCAGTTTCGCGGCGTTGAACTTCGCCGGCGACATCGTGTGGACGAATCGTGACTACAATTTTTACGGGCAACACGGTCTGGCTTCCTCGCCGATCCTGTACCGCGGTCAGCTCATCATGGCGCGCGACGGTAGCAGCGACGGCGCGGACAAAAAACTCGGCTGGCAGGTGCCTTGGGATCAGTCACGCGTCCTCGCGCTCGATGCCAGGACAGGAAAAAAACGCTGGCAAGGCAAGCGCGGCCTTTCGCGCATCGCCCATGGTGTGCCTGCAATTTGGGAACACGACGGCAAGGCCGAGGTCGTCAGCGAAGCCGGCGATGTCGTCCAAGGCTTCGACGCACAAACTGGCGAGCGACT
Organism: Limisphaerales bacterium; assembly: GCA_020848635.1. Classification (GTDB taxonomy): domain Bacteria; phylum Verrucomicrobiota; class Verrucomicrobiia; order Limisphaerales; family JADLHS01; genus JADLHS01. The sequence continues at coordinate 2,623 of JADLHS010000536.1, read as the reverse complement.
CTGGTCCGACGAAGTGATCGGCGAAGGCAAAGTCCCCTCAACGGTGCTGGGCGATGGGCTTGTTTTTACCGCTGGCGGTTGGAGCGGCAGGGACTCGATCAAGGCATTTCGTCTCGGCGGTCAGGGTGATCTCAAGGAAACCCAGCTGGTCTGGGAGCAGAAGAAAAACATGCCGCGCGTGCCTTCGCTGCTCTACCTGAAGCCCTATCTCTTCGCCATCACTGACGGTGGCGTGGCCTCCTGCATGAAAGCCGACACCGGCGAATTGATCTGGCAGGAACGCGTGGGCGGAAACTTTTCCGCGTCGCCCCTTGTCGCCGAGGGCCGGATTTATTTTCTAGGCGACGACGGCGAAACCACCGTGATCGAAGCGGGCCCGGAGTTCAAGGTGCTCGCCAAGAATGCGCTGGGAGAAAAATGCCAGGCTTCGCCGGCTATTTCGCAAAAGCGGATCTTCATCCGTACGGCCGGAAATCTTTTTTGCCTCGCGGTGGCGGCGGAACGAGCGGGCGCGCTCCCCGCTGGCGGTTTGATTGGCTCCTGGAGTTTCAACGAAACCAGCGGTGAGCAGGTCGTGGACGGTTCAGGTGCTGGTCATCACGGCCAGTTGCGGGGAGCGGTTCGCCGAGCCATCGAAAATTTTGGAAAGGTGATTGATTGCCACCGGGACGCATTGGTAGAAATCCCGCATGCTGCACTATTCGATCAACTGCCGGTGGGGCTCACCGTTGCGGCGTGGGTGAATCGCCGCGCCGACGCCAAATGGAATACTGTCATCTCGCGTGAGGTGAAGGACGGCACCTCGGAATACTTCGGCCTCGCCGTGGTCGGGAACAAGGCGCTGTTCTCGGTGGATCCGGATGGCGCGCACTACCAAAACACCAAGAGTGAAGAGAACGTGCCCGTCGGCGAATGGGTTCATCTCGCCGGGACGTATGACAACCTCGAGTTCAAACTGTATGTCAACGGGCGTCTGGCGGGCGCTTCGGCCTGCACGGGGCCCTTCCGGTTTCAAGATCGGAATCCGATTCTCATCGGTGGCAATTCCAACAACGAAGGCCGGTCGTGGGTGGATTGCTTTTACGGATTGATTGATGAAGTGCGTCTCTTCGACCGGGCATTGACCGCGAAGGAAGTGGCAGAACTCGGCAGCCAGACTCCGGCAGGCATATCCACGACAAATAGGCTTTAACTGACTACATGAACAATCGCATCCTCCTCACCCTCATCGGGGCCGGCGGCAAAATGGGCTGCCGCGTCACGGATCACCTCAAACACAACGGCGACTATTCCGTCCGCTGCGTCGAGAACGGCGAGCGCGGTCTGGCCAGTCTGACCGAACGCGGATTGACGGCGGTCCCGCGCGACGAGGCATTGGCCGACGCGGACGTCGTGATTCTCGCGTTGCCCGACCGCGTGTTGGGCGCGGTCGCCCGGGAAGTCGTTCCGCGGCTGCGGCCCGGCACGCTGCTCATGACCCTCGATCCCGCCGCGGCTCACGCCGGCGAAATTCCCGCCCGGCTGGACACCGGCTGCTTCGTAAGCCATCCGTGTCACCCGGATGTCTTCGATCATTTCCAGACGGACGCGGAGATCAATGATTTCTTCGGCGGCACGCACGCGCGGCAGGCCATTGTTTGCGCGCTGCTGCACGGCACGGAAGCGCATTATGCGCTGGGCGAGCGAGTCGCCCGCGACATTTACGCGCCGGTGACGCGGTCACATCGCATTACCGTAGAGCAAATGGCGATTCTCGAACCGGCGATGGCGGAAACGGTCGGCATCTGTCTCGTCCTGGCCTTGCGGGAAGCGTTGGAGGAAGCGGTGAAACGCGGTGTGCCGCGCGCCGCCGCGGAGGACTTTATGTACGGCCACGTCAAAGTTGAACTGGGCATCGCGTTCAGCCGCGTGAATTTTCCGTTCAGCGACGGCGCCAAGTTGATCGCGGAATTCGGCCGCCAGCATTTGTTGAAGCCGGATTGGAAAAAACTCTTTGAACCCCGCAGCGTGGCGGAGCAGGTACAGGTCATTGTCTCGGGAAATCTGCCCACCACCAACGGCGCTTGACCATGCACCTCGGAATCGGCTCCTACACCTTTGCCTGGGCCATCGGCGTGCCGGGTCATCCGCCCGCGCGGCCGATGACCGCCTTCGATTTGCTGGAGGAAGCCGTGCGCCTCGACGTGTCGCTCGTTCAAATCTGCGACAATCTTCCGCTCACACAATTGTCCCCGGCGGAACTCGACCGTTTCGCCAGGCGCGCGCACGAATTGAACATTCGGGTGGAAGTGGGCACACTGGGTCTCGATCCGCAAAATCTCCGGGCCTATCTCCAGCTTGCCCGACGCTTTGGCAGCTCCTTCGTGCGCGTGGTCGTGGATGCGAAAGGCGATGAGCCGACACCCGGGCAGGTGGTCGCCCGGCTGCGCCCGCTGCAGCCGGAGTTTGACGCTGCCGGCATGCGCCTGGCCATTGAAAATCATGATCGCTTTCGCAGTGGCGACCTCGCGCAGGTGGTAGAGCAACTCGGAACGCAACATGTGGGCATCTGCCTGGACACGGTGAATTCCTTCGGTTCCCTGGAAGGTCCGGCGGCCGTGGTGGAAACCCTCGGTCGCTACAC
>JADLHS010000535.1 GCA_020848635.1 Limisphaerales bacterium | reverse complement strand
GGCAATCGCGGCGGATGCGGAACATCGGCTCCACGTGGTGCGTAACGGGGTGGCCGCCCGCATCACGCCCACCGGCTATCAGGAAGCGAAGTTTGGCGCTGACTATCACGCCCAATTGACGCGGGCAAACGGCGGGGGATTCTGGGTCGCGGGGGCGGATCGGGTGCGGCAGTGGGACGGGCAAAAGTGGGTGAAGGATTTCAGGCCCTTTCCGTTGGGCGAATCGTTTGTTACGACCATGCTGGAAACATCCAACCACCGCCTGCTGATCGGCACCTTGCTCGGCGGGTTGTATGTCCTAAATGAAGCGGGCGGCGGGTTTCGCCTGAGCCGGACCAATGGTCTGACGCAAGACTGGATTCGATGTCTGGCCGAGGATCAAGAACACAATATCTGGGTGGGCACCAGCGGCGGGTTGGTGCTGCTGCGCGAACGCAAAGTCGCCATGCTGTCGCCGCCGGATGATTGGGAAGGCCGGCCCGTGATGGGCATCACCCGGGCGCACGACGGTGCCACTTGGGCGGCCACCGAAGGGGCCGGCATTTACCGCCTGAACGGTGACGTTTGGACCCACTTCGGCGCCAGCGCGGGGCTTGCCAATCTCTTCGTATGGTCCGTGATGGAAGACAGCCAGCACCGGCTGTGGGCGGGCACTTGGGGCGGCGGATTGTTCCGGCTCGAGGGTGAAAAATTCGTGCGTCATTTTGAGCTGTCCGAATTGTCGGAACCTGTCACCGCCCTCCAAGAATCTCCGCCCGGTACCATTTGGATCGGCACCGGGGCGGGCCTGATGCGCTATGCGGACAACAAGCTGGAGCGTTTCGCAGGCTATGGTCAGGCGGCGGCTGGCGCGGTGCGCGCCATTGAACCCGGGGCAGCTGGAGAAATCTGGTTCGGTACCCAGGGTTCCGGTCTGGGCCGCATCCAGAATGGCAAATTCAATTCCTACGGGCGGCCGGAGGGCCTGGCTTACGATTCCATTCTCTCGCTGCACTACGATGCCGAAGGGGTGTTATGGATCGGCACACCGGAGCAGGGGGTATGTCGCTTCAAGGACGGCCGTTTCTCCTCCATCACCACGAGGCACGGACTGCCGAACAACATCATTGATCACATCGAGGAGGACGGCCTGGGATTCCTTTGGTTTAACTCCCAGAGCGGATTGTTTCGCGTGAGCCGGCGCGGACTGAATGACTGCGCAGAGGGAAAGGCCGATTCGCTTCAGGCGCTGCTCTTTGGCAAGGCGGAAGGTATGACGACCCTCGCCGGTTCGGGGGGCTTTACCCCTTCAGGATTTCAGGCGCCGGACGGGCGACTTTGGTTCCCCACGGCGCGTGGCTTGGCGGTGGTAAACCCAGCCTCCGTGCGACGCAATCAGATTCCCCCACCGGTGTTGATCGAGGAAATCATGGTGGACGGTCAACCCGTGGACATCAAACCCGTGCCGCCAAGCCGTTCACAGTCCGTCAATTCGCCCGCCCGCGGCATCGTCGTCCCGCCGGGCCGGCGACCGTTGGTCGTTAAATTCACGGGGATAAGCTTCAACTCACCCGTGCGGGTGCAATTCAAATACCAACTGGAGGGGGCGGATGCCGACTGGACGGATGGGGGCAGCCAACGGCAGGTGACCTACCCGCAATTGCCGCCGGGCAAATATACCTTTCGCGTCATCGCCTGCAACAGCGACGGCCTTTGGAACGAAGTCGGGGATGCGGTGACCATTGTGATGTTGCCCCAATTCCTGCAGACATGGTGGTTCAAGACCACGCTGGCGCTGGTCACTTGTGGGCTGGTCGGCGGGGCCGTGTTTCTGGAATCGCGCCGCCGACTGCGCAGCAAACTCGAACGCATGGCCCACGAACGGGAGCTGGAACGCGAACGCGCACGCATTGCGCAGGATATTCACGATGATTTGGGCGCGAGCCTGACCCGCATCGGCATGTTGAGTGAACCTGTATCGGGCGAAACGAATGACGCCCCGCAGGCCGCCGAGAACCTGAGCCAAATACACACCACCACAGGGGAACTCACCCGTGCCATGGACGAAATCGTCTGGGCCGTGAACCCGCGCCACGACACCTTGGAATCGCTCACAAACTACATTTCCCGATTCGCGCAGGACTTTCTCAGCACGGCGCACATCCGCTGCCGCCTCGCGCTGCCGCTGGAATTACCAGACGTCCCCGTGCGTTCGGAGGTCCGGCACAATCTGTTCCTCGCGGTCAAGGAGACTCTCCACAACGCGGTCAAACATTCCGGCGCCAACGAAGTGCGGGTGGCGCTTCAGTTGGTGCCTGGGGGGTTTAAGCTCGTCGTCACCGACAATGGCTCGGGTTTTACTTTCAAAGGCCAAACCGGTCGATCCGACCTGAACCGGCCGGCGGCGGGCAATGGTTTGCGCAACCTCCGTTCCCGCCTGGCCCAGATCAATGGCCGCAGCGAAATTCACACTGCCTTGGGCGAAGGGACGCGCGTTGAGTTCTTCGTACCCCTGCCGGATGCGACCGCCGGCCCGCCGGATAACGTTTGAAATGCTTGTCATCAAAATTTGCGTTACCACCCCCGCCCCGGAACTGCTATGACTAAGAAGATGCAAACGAGCGTTTCCATTGTGGAGGACGACCCCAAGGCCCGCGAGATCATGGTGGACTGGGTGAACCGCGCCGGCGGATTGCATTGCGTCAGCCACCACGGCTCGGCCGAGGACGCCTTGGTCGCCATGCCCGCCTGCCAGCCGCAAGTGGTGTTAATGGACATCAATCTGCCGGGCATGAACGGGGTGGAATGTGTTCGCCGGCTGAAGGCCCTGCTGCCGGACGCTCAGTTTGTCATGCTCACCGTGTACGAAGACTCGGATCACATATTCCAAGCCCTGCAGGCCGGAGCAACCGGGTATTTGCTCAAGCGCACGTCGCGCGCGGATTTAATGGCGGCGCTGCGGGATGTGCAAGCCGGGGGGTCGCCGATGACCACCAACATTGCCCGCAAAGTCGTGAAGGCGTTCCATCAGGTCGCGCCCCCCGAGCCGGCGGTCGCGGCGCTTTCCGCGCGGGAAAACGAAGTGTTGCAACTGCTCGCCCAAGGCTACCTGTACAAGGAAATCGCCGACACTTTGAACGTGGCGGTGCCGACCGTGAACACCTACATCCGGCGGATTTACGAAAAACTGCACGTTCGCTCCCGCACCGAGGCGGTCGCCCGCCTGGGGCACATGCCCATTAAGGGCGACATGCCTATCATCACCCGCCGGGGTTGAATCCGGCGGGCCAGCCGCAGCTTTTCCTCACTTCATGAAGCGGACCCGGCACCGGGTGGCGAACGATGGCAACGAATGTTACCGTTTTGATGTTATGGAATTCCGAGGGATCGGTTGCCAGTGGCGCGGTTTTGGCTTCCGTGGGACGTTGAACCATCCGTCTGCGCCGTGCGGACGCCGCTCCGTTCGACTGTCTGGCCGGTCACAGCCGTTTCTTCGAAGCTTCCTCGGATGAACGCTGGCGGCAACCCGCTTTGGGCTTGCTGGCCGAGGCGCCGCCCGGCGACAATCGGGCATTGCGAGTCTAAGTTGTTATGAACCCTCCGGAAACGATCCATCCCCAATCACCCATGAGCGCCGTGCTGGAAACCTTTCCCGGCGCCCAACGGGCGCTGTTTCGCCGTTACCATATTGGCGGCTGCAGCAGTTGTGGCTTTCAGCCGACCGAAACGCTGGCGCAGGTTTGCGAACGGAACGGTGGACTGGCCGTGGCCGAAGTGCTGGCGCACATCCAGTCGAGCCATGAGTTGGACGCGAAAATCCTCATTGAACCCCGGGAACTTGCCGAATGGCGCCAGCGGGAGCCCGCGCTGCGGCTGGTGGACATCCGTTCGCGCGAGGAATTTGAGGCAGTGCAGATTGCCGGTTCGCTGTTGCTGTCGCAGGACGTGATGCGGCAGATCATGGCCGACGGCTCAAACACCCGGCCGCTCGTCATCGTGGATCATCAGGGCCGGACCGGGCTCGATGCGGCGGCGTATTACCTGGGGCACGGACTCCAAAACGTCCGCTGCCTGCGTGGCGGCATTGATGCCTGGGCGCAGGAGGTCGAGCCGACGATGCGCCGGTATCGGGTGGGCCAGTAGCCGAGGCGCGAGAGCAAATTGCCGAGATTGGGAATTTCTGCTGCTCCGCCTGCTTTGCGACCCAGAGCGTGATGGGGGAACCTTCCTTGGCCGAAAGGAACGCTGCCGAGAACGCCGCGATCAAAATGGAATGGGAGTCGTGGAACGCGTCGTTCCCGCCGTTTGGCCTCCTCGCCAACATCCATTACGTCCGCACGCCCGGCATCAGCTCGTTTCTCATCACCACGCCGGAGAGCCACATTCTCATTGATACCGGGTTTGAAACAACCGCGCCGCGCATCCTGATGAGCGAGGCCGTCGCCGCGTCGCTGGACGGCGGTGGTATGAATGACTGCGCGCTGTTCCGAAGGAGTTCGGGCGCAAGGTTGGCAGGAATGCGGTTTGACATGGATGCGGTTGATCGCAATTCTCCGCCCCGTATCTGACGACTTATGATCAGGATAGGAACTTCCAACTCGGTGGCGTTCATTCGCGTGACCCTGCGGGCGGTCACCCGGCGTGGCGCTTTCACTTTGATCGAACTGTTGGTCGTGATTGCTATCATTGGCATTCTCGCGGCGATGTTGCTCCCGGCTCTCGGGAAGGCCAAGCGGCGGGCGCAACGCACCTCCTGCCTGTCGAATCTGCACCAGATCGGCCTGGCCACCGCCATGTATCTCATGGACAGCGGTAACAAAATGCCCTACGTGCCGGACTCCGAGTTGCAATTGACGCCGCCCGTGGATTCGAGCGGGAAACGCTACAATTCGATGGGGTCGTTCATGCCCTTGTTTCATCCGTATGCGCCGAACGTAAAGATGTGGCTCAGCCCGCCGGTCCCGCTGACCAGCACGAATGAATGGCAACAACACTTCTTCAGTCCATGGCGGGAAAACGGCACCAACGCACCGGAACGTGGGTCGGGCAATTATATTAGTGACAAGCTGGCGGAAATGAACACGACCGTAGCCCGCTATCTTCGCGGACGCACCCCCGAAAGCGTCGCCATCGCGCGCAAGGCCAGCGTCTCGGATGAAGAGTGGTTGATGAGTCCGTTCTTTGAAAAACCCTGGTGGGCGGGCTATAAGGATCAGTGGACCATCGGGGCGAGCGTGCCGCCGGCGGGTGGCTGGTCCGCGCATCATGGGGGGCGCAACCAGCTTTACCTCGATCTGCACGCCAGTTGGGTGCGGAAGAATATTGACCAGTGACTTTCGGCCAGCCGGTCCGAGTTCCGGCGGACAGAATCAACCCGCCGTCGGGTCGGGCGGAAGCGAACGCGGGGCGGTAGGGCGCTTGTCGAAAACCCATTCAGCCGCCGTCACGTTGAGCACAGGCCTGCGCGGGATGACCTCGTGCCATTCTCGCTGCGATGTGTTCCGGGCCTTGCAAGGCCAAGCAGCGACCGCGACGCGTCTTTGACCCAAAGACCTTGAACGCTCGAAACGCTGATGGTGTCGGGGGGTGGTTATCGTAGCGCCGTGGCGAGTTGCGCACCCAGTTCGGCCGCAGCATCAAGCGGCAGGGTGCCTTCACTGCGCTTGGCCGGCCCATCGCGGAAGGAGAGCGCACGCATCGTGATTTGTTCGCCCGCGATTTCCGCGTAGGCCGCCACCGGGCTTTGGCAGCCGCCGCCCATCCCGTGCAGAAAGGCGCGCTCGGCGGTGACGCATAGAAAAGTGGCGCGGTGATTGAGTCGGGCGCAAACCCGGGCGATACGCTCGTCGTCCGCGCGAATCTCAATCCCAATGGCGGCCTGGCCGACGCAGGGCAGCATGGCCGCCACCGGCAGCACCGAGGCCAGCAAACCGTCCGGCACGGCGTCACCGTGAAGTTGGCCGGCGGGGGAAATGGTGAAATTGAGCCGCGTGAGGCCTGCGAGCGCCAGGACGGTGGCATCCAGTTCGGCCTGATCGGCAACCTTCTTCATGCGAGTTGCCACGTTGCCGCGAATCTCCACGATGTTTAGGTCCGGGCGAACCACTTGCAACTGTGCTTTCCGGCGGGTGCTGCTCGTGGCGATGGTTGCGCCCCGGGGGAAATCCTTCAGCGCCGTTTGTGGTTTGAACCCGCGCATTGCCTTGGCGCCCGACGGGTGCTCAGCCGCGCGGTAAATTAACACGTCCCGGACATCCGCCCGCTCCGGGGTTGCGGCGAGCATCAGTCCGGGGGGGAGATCGGTCGGCAAATCCTTCAAACTATGAACGGCTAGATCGGCCTGGCCGTTGAGCAAGGCCACTTCGAGTTCTTTGGTGAAAAGTCCTTTGGGTAACGAAGCATCCGGCCTGGCCATCGAGGCGGTCTGCAACTTGTCGCCCGTTGTCTTGATGATCTTGAGGGCGAATGTGAACGTTGGGAATGCCGCGCGGCATTGGGCGAGCATCAGGTTGGCTTGGGCCAGCGCGAGGGCGCTGCCCCGGGTGCCGATGATGATGGGGCGTTCAGACATTGGAAACAACGGTTTGCGAACTGACGGATGGGTGGCGGCGGGCGGTTTGGTCAAGCAGGCCTCGCACTTTTTCCTCGATGATCGCCTCGCAGCGCGAGATTTCCTCCTTGCGCTGTTCCAGATAATCGTGGGCGATGCTCTGGAGATCGTCCACGTCATAGAGATAGACGTTGTCGAGTTGGTTGACGGCCGGGTCAATGTCGCGGGGGACGGCAATGTCAATCAACAGCAGCGGGCGGTTCTTGCGCCGCTTCATCAAGGGCTCCAGTTTGGCACGGTCCAGGATGTGATGCGGGGCGGCGGTGCTGCTGATGACGATGTCAATCTTTTCAAACTCATGCGCCCAATCGTCGAACTTCACCGCGCGACCGCCCAGTTCCTTGGCCAGCGCTTCGGCGCGGTCAATGGAGCGGTTCGCCACGACAATGCTTTGGGCGCCGCGCGACAGCAGGGCGCGCGCGGTCTTTTCGCTCGTGTCGCCCGCGCCAATGACCATGACCTCGTGGCCCGCGAGCGTGCTGAAGATTTTTTCCGCCAGGCCGACCGCGGCCGAAGCCACCGAGATGCTGCCGCGTTGGATGTTCGTTTCGGTGCGGACCTGTTTGGCGACGTTGAACGCGCGCTGAAAGGCCTTGTTCAAGCGCGCGCCGGTATGCCCATGTTGCAACGCCAGGTCATAGGCTTTCTTGAGCTGACCGAGAATCTCCGTTTCACCCAGCACCATCGAATCCAGGCCGCACGCGACTTTGAAGAGATGCTGCACACTGTGCGGCTCATGCAGGGCGTACAGCTCTTCCCCAAGCGGGGAGGCATAGTTATGCGTGGTGGTCAGAAATTGCTTCAACGCGGTGAAGGCGTGGACCGGTTCCAAAGCCGTAAAGGTGTAGATCTCCACGCGATTGCAGGTCGAAAGGATCACCGCCTCCTGGGCGATCCCGGCGGTGCGCAGTTCCTGCAGGGTCGCCGGGATGCGCGCCTCGGCAAAAGCGAAGCGTTCCCGCAATTCCACGGGGGACGAACGGTGGCTGAGACCGATAACAACGACGCTCATGGGTGATGCAGAGTCGAGAGCAGGTTGGTGCCCCAGAACGTCAGAAGCATGAAGACAAACACGGCGATGGTACCAACTGCGAACCGCCGACCGGCAAAGGCAAATTTCATACGGCTGAACAGCAGTCCCGCATACAGGAACCACAGGAACGCGGACCAAAGCACTTTGGTGTCCTGCCAATAAGCCACGCCTTCCGGCCGGGGCAGGCGGCCCCCCGCCATCAGCCCGACGGTCAGGAGCAGCAGCCCTACGAACACCAAGCGGTTGGTGACAACGTCGAGCCGTTGGATGGGCGGCAGCAGCGAGAACACGGCGCGGAGTTTGTCGAACTTGAGATTGTGTTGTTGCGTGAGAAACATCACGGCGGCCACCGCACCGAGCCCAAACGCGCCGTAAGCCAGCATGATCAGGGCGGCGTGCAGGCTGCCGAGCGCTCCGTTGAATTCCGTCTTCGGCCCGTCCAGGGATGGCATCAGGGCAAACACCCCGATGGCGAACAACCACGGGGCGGCAAAGGCCCCAAGAAAGCGGAAGCGCCGAAAGAGGCCCACCAGAAGGTAGCTCAGGGTGATCACCCAGGTGAAAAACATCATGGCCTCGAAGAGGTTGTTGACCGGGCAGCGATTGAGCGAAAACCCGCGCTTGAACATGGCGAAGGTATGAAACAGAAACGCGGCCAGCAGGAGCAGGTAGTTCACGCGGTCATCGCGGCGGAAACCCTTCCGCCACAGAAACACCGAATAAACCATGCTCACGCCGTAAAACACCACGGCTAGCAGGAAAGAATGACGGTCTGTGAACCAGTTCACAGGGATAGCTTAAGCAGGCGGGGCAGGGGAGCAAGCGGCAAGTGTCTGGCAACCGTCAATCCTGGGATTACCAGGCGGTTAACCTTCTACCGCACCCCTTTGCGGGGATGTTTCCAAGCTCAGTGTGCGCGGACCTACTCGCCCAGCTTGTGCCGGCGCTGACGGGTGGCCAGATAGGCGTCCAACTCAGCCGCGTCCTTGAAAACCGCGACGCCCGGGAGGGCTTTGATGATTTCAAACACCTCCTGGATTTGCGATTGCATGCGGACAAACGCAGCCTGGCCGCCACGTTCCCGGAGGCGCTTGCGGGAATTGGCGAACACGCGAAGACCCGCGCTGCTAATGAAATTCAATCCGGCTAGATCGAAAACCAGGTCCGTGACTGGTGTTTCAAAAATGGGTGCCAGTTGACGTTCGAGCTCCGGCGCGGTGGCGGTGTCGAG
>JADLHS010000534.1 GCA_020848635.1 Limisphaerales bacterium | reverse complement strand
TCGTAAATCGTAAATCGTAAATCGTAAATCGTAAATCGTAAATCGTAAATCCCGCTGGCGGGATTCACGCCGTCACTGAGCCGGCCTTGATAGGTGAAGGCCGTGCCTTGGGCGAACGCGGTTGAGAGTTGAGCCACGTAGAACATGGTGAAGGTTGAGAGCAACAGCAAAGCCGTCGCGACTTTGAGGATGAGTTTGGTTTTCATTTTGGTTCTCTGCGGTTATGGGTGGCGGGGCTAAGGTTCCAGACGCACGCGGTAGTAGCGGAGGCCGTTGGTCGTGCCGCTGGAATCCACAAAGTTGGTCACCGATTCGCCGGCGCCCGGCGCGGGGATGAGTGGGCTGAAGTCGCCGAAGGCATTGCTCACGTCGCCGTTGGTCTGCACGACATAGCTCTTGCCGCCGACCGTCGTCCACGTAACCCGCCGATCACCGCCTGCGGGCTGCAGCGCGGTGATGCGGAAGACGGACGCGGCATCGTTTGGCTTGGTGCCGGCCAGGAATTCGTGGAGGTTGGACGCGCCGTCGCCGTCCAGGTCCAGCGTCGCGTCGGCGGCGTTGGTTTGGCTGAGGCCATACTGGTCTTCCCACCAGTTCGGAAGGCCATCGGCGTCGGTATCCACAATCACCAGATCGGTCAGCCGCACGGTGCTCGCCCCGGCGTAGAGAACCGTGAAACGGGCGTAACCCTCGGTCGTGGTCAGCGAGCCGCCGCTCGGGACGTTGGCAAAGGCACCCAGCACGGGCGTTCCGCCACTCAGCACGGTGAAGTCTGCGCCGTTGGTCATCACGCTGGCAAAGCTGTTGACCAGGGTGACGGCCAGTGTGCCTCCCAGCGTGACGCCGCCGGCCACGTTGACGACATCGAACTGGCCTGACGCGGAGCCGCCAATTTCCAGTCGCAACCGGGATGGGCTGGCCAGAACGAGGTGTCCGGTGAGGTTGAGCTGACCGGGCGAAGCGCCCGGTTCGATCGTGCCGTTGTTGGTCACGCTGCCGTCCAGCGTGATTGAACCGGTGAGCGTTGCATTGGTGCAGAGGGTCAACCCGTTGGTCATCTGGACGGTGCCGCCGTCCAACGTCATGGTCACCTCGTTGGTGCCGCAGCCGAACGTCGTCAGACTGCTCAGGTCAACGACCGCGTCGGGAGCGTTGGACGTTATCGTGGCGTCACCCGTGATGGAGGATGTCGAACCAAGAACAATCGTCTGGGCCGACGCGTTGTCGTTAATGACAATCGAGCCGGTCGTGCTCGACAAGGAGCCCAAGTCAATGTTCGTGGCGCTGGTGTTCCCGCTGATCTCGACACTGCCTGCGGAAACCAGAGCGCCGAGGTCGAGGTCCCCGACGGAAATGTTCCCGCTGATGTTAAGCTCCCCAGCGGTGGTCACGAGCGCAGCCGCATTGATAACGGCCGCAGTTGGGTTGTTGCTGATGATGAGCTCCCCTGTGGAAACCAGAGAGCCGAGGTCGAGCTCGCCCACGGAAATGTTCCCGCTGATGTTAAGCTCCCCAGCGGTGGTCACGAGCGCGGCCGCATTGATAACGGTCGCGGTTGGGTTGTTGCTGACGATGAGTTCCCCTGCGGAAACCAGAGAGCCGAGGTCGAGTTCGCCGACGGAAGTATTCCCGCTGATCTTAAGCTCCCCAGTGGTGGTCGTGAGCGCGCCCATGTCGATGTTGGTGGCTGAGGTGTTCCCACTCACGTCCAGAGATCCGCCAACGCTCGTGAGCCCACTCATGTCCACCGTCGTCAGATTGGGGTTGTCCGCGATGGTGAGATCACCGGCCAGCGCGCTGACCCAGGGCAGGTAGAAGGCCGTTTGCTGGCTGTCGTTGGTGAGGTTGATTGAATCCGGCACCACATATCGGATGCGCCCCTGGCTCCAACTGGCAATGAGCAGTCCGCCGCCGGGCGCAAGCGCCAGGCTGCTGATAAAGTCGAACCGGGCATCCAGGGCCGGGCCGCCGTCACCACTGAACCCCCCATTGGTGCCGCCGGAAAACAGCGCGAGCTGACCGGTGGCCAGGTCCACCACGAACACCCGGGTGTTATCGGCGAGGTAGAGCTTGCCGGCATCGCTGACCACCAGATCGCTGAACTCACCGAGGTTCATGTTCGTGGCCAGCCCGCTGCCCGGGATATTAGTGCCGCCGCCCGCAATCGTGGTGATGAGGCCCGTGGCGGCCGCGATGCGGCGGACGGAGTTGGCCCATTCGTCCTGCACGAAGACGTTGCCGGCGCGGTCGGCGGTGAGGCTGTTGGGCATGAGTGAGGCGGCCGTGGCCGGGCCGCCGTCGCCGGCCGAGACGCCACTACCGAAGCCGCTGCCGGCAATGGTGGTGATGATCCCGGTGATGGGATTCACCTGGCGGACGCGGTCGTTGAACACGTCGGAGATGGCGAGCCTGCCGGTCCCGTCGGTGCAAACGGACTCCGGGAAGGCGAACCAGGCCGATGTGGCCGGGCCGCCGTCACCGCTGAAGCCGAACCCGGCGAGACCGGTGCCCGCATAATTTGAGCTGAGGCCATTGGTCAGGTTCACCTTGCGCACGCGGTTGTTGTTGCCCTCGCATAGATAGAGAGCGTGCCGGGCGCGGTCCACGGCGATGCTCGTAACGCTGTCAATCGTGGCGTTGGTGGCCGGCCCGCCATCGCCCGTGTCGCCAAAGGCCCCTTTGCCGGCCACGGTGGTGATGAAGCCGGACGCGGGAGCGATGGCGCGGATGCGGTAGTTGCCGTTGTCAGCAACGTAGAGCGTGCCATCCGGACCAATGGCCATGCCGTAGGGCTCTCTGAACGTGGCGTTGGTGGCCGGCCCACCGTCGCCGGAAAAGCCCAGCGAGCCCTTGCCGGCGATGGTGATGACGGTCCCGGAGGCCTCCGGCGCCTGGGCACGCAGTGCGAGCGGCGCAAGGACCAGGCAGGCGCCGGCGATGCACCGGAGCGCCCGCAGCCCATACGGGCGTCCCTTCCGCCTTCCAGCAATCGGAGTTTTAATCGAGTGGGTGAGGGAAAGGGTCTGGTTCATAGCTCACGGTTGGCGCACGAGGCAGCTCGGTCTTTCACTTCGCACCTCCGTTTCTTGGGTTGATCAGTTGTTCCAGTTCGCCGAGTTCGCGTTTTAACTCGCCCTGGGCGAGTGCGGACGCTGCCATCAACCATCCAAGGAGCGAGAGTCTGAGTCGGTGCGTTTTCATTCTCCTTTGCGCGGTCAGGGTTCCAACGCGATCCAATTGACCACAAGCGCCGGCACGGCGGCGCTCCCTTGGCGCAGGTATTTCAACTGCACGTCGCCAGGATCGAAATAGGCGACAGCCGGTTGGCCGCCGACTTCCAACAGGGGCGCCCGGTAAGAAGCCGACGCGCTTCGGGCGACGTCCACACTGACACCCCAAGCTCCGCCGGTTGCGTCCAAAGCACGCACGTAGCGCAGCTTGCCGCCCGCGTAGGCGATCGCGGGATGTCCGCCGACGAGGATCAAGGAGGTATAATCGAGGCCCAATCCCGAATCAACCAGCAGCGGCGCGCCCCAGAACGCGCCGTCCGCGTCGGTGGCTCTGACATAGCGCAATTGCGCGCCGCCGCCGGAGTAGTGACAGATTGCGGGAGCGCCGTCCACCACGGCCAACGATGTGGCGGCCCCGCCGGTCGCGTCGGGCTGGACCGGCGTCCCCCATGTCGTTCCGTCGGCATCGAGCGCCCGCACGTAGCGCAGCCGAAAGGTGTTGGCATCCTGATAGCTGGTTGCCGGTCGGCCGTTTACCACCGCGAGACACGTGTATTGCCCGACGAAACCGTTGGTGTCCACGAGAACCGGGACGTTCCACCCGGCCCCATCGGCATCGGCGGCCCGCACGAACTTGAGGTCGGCGCTGCCCGCTCCATAATAACTGATGGCGGGTCGCCCATTGACAACGGCCATGGAGTTCCATCCGCCCGCGTTGCCGGCGGCGTCCACCGTGATGGGCGCACCCCAGGTCGTCCCATCAGCATCGTTAGCACGCACATACCGGAGTGCGCCGACGGCGATGTCGTAGTAGCAAACGGCGGGCTTACCGTTCACAATCTGCATGGACGTACTCCAGACCGAAGCAGCATCGAGCGACAGCGCTGGCCCCCAAGAAGTTCCCAGCGCATCCAAGGCGCGGCGGTATTGCAGACGCCCGCTCCCGACAAAGTAGTAACAGACGGCCGGATTGCCATTGACGAGAACCATCGAAGGGAACTGTCCGTACGCATCCACCGCGACCGGGTTCGGCCGATCATTCGGCGTCCACTGTCCGACGAATTCCTGCGACGAGCGCGTTCTCAGTGCCGCGTCGCCCGGTCCGCCGCCCTCCGCGGCCAGCGTCACGACGGGAGCGGTGGGGAAGGGCGGGCTGAAGTCGACGCGGAAGGCCGCGCGGTCGAATCCCCACGCCATCGAGGCGGAGGGGATCGTGCCCGCGCGCGGCGCTTTGGCCAGTTGGGCCGCCGTAACGGATCCATCGGCGAGTTTATCGGTGGTCACCGCGCCGGCGGCCAGCGCAGTCGTGCCGATGGTGCCGTCCGGCACGGCCCCCGCCAGTTGCGCGTACGGCGTGGCGGTGATTTCCTGACGCGGCGCGAGGGTCGTGAACGCTCCGCCACCGGTGGGGCGCACGGCGATGTCCAACCAGCGGTCCGCGCCGGTGAACACGCCCGCGCCGAAATCCAGCGTGACGGTGAACAGGCCATTGGAGACGAACGTGGGGGACATCGTCAGTGGCCCGGCGACCGCACCGCCATTGGTGATCGCGTCGTAAATCGTGAAGCGCAAATCGTAATTCCCGTTGGAGGGATTCGCGCCGTCGTTCAGGCGGCCTTGGTAGGTGAAGGCGGGGCCCTGGGCTGCGGCGGGCAGGCCGAGGCCCGCCAAAGCAATCATTGTGAGCAAGCTGTGATTGATGGTTCTCATGGATTTTGTGGGTAGGCGGTTAGCGCGGAGGTCGTGGGTGAATCGAGGGCGGTTCTTCGCGGGCGGCTCCGACGCCCGTTCAGGAAGCAGCGAATTCTTTTCGTTGGTCTTCGGTTTGGGATGGCTGGGGACGAACCGATTGCCGCGGTCGGCCTCGTAACGTGCACCCGATGGTATCAGGCAGGTCAGCAGCATCCGGCGACCTCCAGCGCGCGGAGAAAATCTTCCAGCAAATCCTCGAAGTCTTCGACGCCCACCGAGACGCGCACGAGTCCGTCGCTGATGCCGGCGCGTTGACGTTCCTCCCGGCTCATTTTGCGATGAGAAGTGCGGCTGGGGACGCAGATGAGACTTTCCACGCCGCCCAGGCTCAACGCCGGCAGGACCAGGCGAAAGGCCGCGAGCACGTCGTCCAACTTCGCGGCGTCGCGCAATTCGAAGGACAGCATCCCCCCGAATCCGCGCATCTGCCGGGCGGCGATGGCGTGGTCGGGATGGCACGGCAGTCCCGGATAGTTCACCGCCGCCACCGCGGGATGATTGAGGAGGAACTCGGCCAAACGGGCGGCGTTTTCGTTATGCTGTTTCATCCGCAACGCGAGGGTCTTCATGCCGCGCTCCAGCAGGAAGCAGGCATGCGCGTCCAACAGGCCCCCGTGGTTGACAGCGTACTCGGTGGTGCGCTGAATCACTTCGGCCGAGGAAACGATGACGCCGGCGTTCAGGTCGCTGTGGCCGTTGAGATATTTCGTGCCGCTGTGAATGACGGCCTGGATGCCCAGGTCGAGCGGGTTCTGGTTGATGGGCGTGGCGAACGTGTTGTCGGCCACCGTGAGCACGCCGCGTTCGCGTCCGAGCTGGCCGATCGCCGCCAGGTCCACCACGCGCAGGAGCGGGTTCGAGGGTGACTCGACATAAAGCACCTTGGTTTCTGGCCGCAGGCTGGCGGCAAATTCCCCGGCGGTGCCCGCGAAAGAAACGGCGACGCCGAACCGTGTCAATTCCTGCACGAACAGGAACGTGCCGCCGTAGAGGTCCGTCTGGAACACCGCGTGATCACCCGGTTTCAGGTGGGTGAACAACAAGGTGGTGATCGCGGCCAGGCCCGAGCCGAAGACCAGCGCGCCCTCGCCCTGCTCCAACGCCGCCGTCTTCTGTTCGATGACGCGCTGGTTGGGCGTGTTGAAGTAGCGCGGGTAGAAGTTCTCGCTGGCCGCGTTGGGAAAGGCGAAGGCCGTGGAAGGAAAGACTGGACTGCACGCCCCGTCCGTGCGTTCGTCGAGGTAAGTGCCGGCGTGGATGCAGAGCGTGGAGGGACGTAGCGGGTGGTCGGATGGTGTCATGGTCGAGTTGACGCGGAAGGGTGGGAGTTCAGCCAAGCCACCTGCTCGCGCACGGCGGCGACAATTTGGTCCGGGCGGTGGAACTGAATGTCGTGCTCGGTCGTGTCCGCGACGATGAACCGGCTCCGGTGGGAGATATTGGTCAAGGCGTGCTGCATTTTGATCCAGTTGGGGCCGCCGAGCCTGAAACCGTTCGTGGCCCGGGCCGGAGCCAATTGCGTGGTCATCACGGTCACCGGCAGATCGCCCAAGGGGCGCATCGCCGCCCGCACTTGGCGCCAGTTCGCCTGGGCGGTGAGTTCGTCATAAATGGCGCGCGTGCTCCTGGTGCGATTGAGCATGGCCAGGCGAAAAGCACGCGCCGGAGAATCGTTCACCGGCTCACGGATAATCCCCGGTGTGACCCAGCGCTGCGGACCGAGAAAGGCCGCGGAGTTCAGCAGCGTATAAAGCGCCGGAACCTCGCCTGGTTGTGAGCCTACCGGATATAAGTCCACGTTCAGCGCATCCACGAGAATGAGGCCGGCGACCTCGTCCGGGTGCTGGCTGGCATAGAGCCGGACATTCAGCCCGCCCCAGGAGTGGCCTACCAGAATGAAAGGTGGCTTCACTTCCGCCTTTTGCAGCAGCGTGCGCAATTCCTCCACCGCTTGCTGACTGGTCCGGGGCCGTGGTCCGGGATCACTCCACCCGTAGCCCGCCCGGTCGTACGTGCAAACCTGGGTGAATTGGGCGATTCCGGTCGCCACGGTTTCCCAGTCATACGAAGCCCCCGACAATCCCGCATCAATGATGACCGCCGGACTGCCGCTCCCTTGGCTAAACAAATGCAGGCGATGGCCGCCAACGTCGAACAGCTTGCCTGGAGCCGGGTGCTTGCGCTCGAAATAGCGCGTGGCGACCGCTTGCCAAACGCCGCCAAATGCGACGAGAAGGACCAATGACACCAAGCCGACCAGACCGAGGCGGCAGAGCCAACGAATGCCGGATTTGCGCGGCGCTTTCAATGGCGGATCACTTTGGATTTCCAGGTTGAGCCCGTTGACCGCCGTCCCCTGCCAGAGCGGCAGCGGTCGCATCCCGCACCAACGTCAACGTGTGCCGCGCGGGGCCGGGCAGCAGCGGCGTCGGTTCGCCCCGAACCCAGGCTTCATGACCGGCGCGATAATAGGGCGAGAGGAAATGTCCGCTCTGGCCGCCGAGCATCTGAAAGAGGCCCTGCTCCTCGTGCCCGGGTGAAACCACCAACCGCTCACAGGCACCGCCCCCACCGTCGTGGATCCGCGGCATGTTCTCGCCCCCGGAACATCCCGTCATGCTCGCGTCCAACCACCGCGATAGTCCCGGTATCACGGACGAGAACATGTGTTGAACAGGACGATTGGCTCGATCGCCCCAGGTCGCGCGCCGTAGGTCGCCGCCATGACTGGCCCGGAGTTCGTTGACCACCTCACGGATGGCGGTCAGCAACAGTTCGTCGTAACTGGCGAAGCGGGAGTTGAGCAGGTGCGGTGGGCGGGCTGTGAACAACGCCCACGCCGGGCGCTCGGCGCCATCCCAGAATCGTCCGACCCGTTCGCCCGACAACTTGGCCGCCTTTGTGGTCAGCGGTTCGAAAACATATTCCAGGGTCGTCGCGCGAAACCCACGCAGCAGACGGTAGCCAACCGAATCCGGCGTCGCCCGACCGTTCCATTTCGAGACCAGCTCGATGATTTCAGTTACGTTGGTCGGCAGCCCCGATTGGGCTTTGGGATTGCGCAGGGTGGCAAGCAAGAGTTCCCGCCAGCGCTCCAGCAGCAAGGCACGGTCGTCCAATTGGATCGCCACCATGTCCGCCGCGGTGGCATTGGTCAGACCCGCCAGCGCGTCGCGGATTTGTTTCGCCCGCGCCCCCAGTACACTCGACGCGCCCGCCAGGCTCTGATAGGCGTCCGACCCCAGCTTGCGATGGTTGCCCGAGAAGACCCGCGAAACTTCGGGTGAACTCACTCGGGGATGTTCGGCTGGGGAAAGCCAGCCGTTCCAGGTATTCGAGCCATCCGCCCAGGAGACGATCTGGCGGCCGGTTTTGCCGACCCGCCGCGGCAACCGGCCCGCGATGGTCCAGCCCACTTTCCCGGTGCGGTCACCCACCAGGACGTTGATGATCGGCGTGCCGCTCTCGGCCGCGATGCGCAAAGCCTCGTCCGTATTGGTCGCCAGCATCAGGTCGAAGAAACGCAGATCCACGGTCTCTGGGCTGTTGAAGAGATACCGGTAAACGAGCGGTTGCCCCTCCCAATCAATGCGTGGATTGCGAGGCGTTTTCTCGATCACCGGCCCCCAGATGGTCCAGCGCGTTTTGATCTCGACGGGCGCGCGCCCTTTCACCTGAATTTGCTCCGTCACGTGCTCGAACTCCGCCCAGCCGCCGGGCACGCGATAGCGCTCCGGTTGGTTAAGATCAACTTCGACGGCAATTTGATCCACCACCATGAGATCCGCGGCGGTCGGCGACCAAGCCACGTCCCGATTGCTCCCGGTCACCACCGCCGGCAACCCCGGAAGCGCCACGCCGATCACGTCATGATCGCGTCCGCCTTCCGCCCATTTGAGTCGAACCCGATAAACCGGACCCGGGATCGAATAGCCCAGATGCATATCGCTCGCCACGATGGCCGAACCCGTCGCCGACCCGGCGCCGTCCACCGCCCAGCCGTTGCTCCCCGGTTTCACCCCCGGGGAGAATTCCTGCCCCGATTCCGCGGCGATTAACCACGGCTCAGTGCTCGTTTCAGAGCGAACCCATTCCTTCCACCATTCAGAAAGGGGCTGGTCAGCGGGTTCCCAACCCTTCCTGAAATCTATGACCTCAGGTCCCGGCATGGCGGCTGCCGGGACCACCGAACCGTCCAGAGCCGCGTCCCAATCCGTCCCGCGCGGATAAAAGAAATCGAAAGCCTCCGACCCGATGGCCCGGCGCAGGAGTGTGTCCTGCCGCGCCAGCGGCATCGGGCTCAACTCCAGAGCCATGGCAATGACGGCGAGGATTGTATCCTCAGGTAACCAGCCTGCGGGTATTGAGCGGAGCACCCAGTATTCCGGCGGGCGCGCGCCCAAGGTCGCCAGCCCCGCGTTGACTCCGTCTGTGTAGGCCTCGACGAGCTGCCGCTGGTCGGCCGGCAGGGCAGCGATTGCCTTCTGTGCGGTTTTCCGAAACGAACGCAGCCGGCTCCATTTATCCTGTCCCAGCGCGGCCGGCCCCAGCAGCGCCGACAGTTCGCCCGCCGGCATCCGCCGGATCAGGTCCATTTGGAAGAAGCGGTCCTGACCTTGAACAAAGCCGAGGCCATAGGCGACTCCGAGCCGATTGCTGGCGGTGATGGTGGGCACGCCCAGATCGTCCCGCTCAATCACGAGCGAGGAACGCGCCCCGGCGGCGCGGAGTTCTCCGTCGAGCTTCGGGAGGCTCGCGCGCAGCAGCCCAATGACGACCGCGACAGTGATCAGCACCAGCACGAGGACAACCCCCGCGATCCGGAGCAGCCAGCGAAAAATGCGTTTGCGAGTCATGGCTGTAGGTGTCTATGCCAGCCCGCGGTTTTGGTTGGCGTTGCGGATGTCAAAGGGCAGAAGCCAGGGAAGTCCGCCCAACGGCTGGCCGCCTCGAACGGGACCGGCTTCGCCGGCGCCCGTTGCCCACCCCTGACCCGCTGGGCGCCCCGATAACCGCACGGGCAACGCTGCGTCCGACCCAGTCGCATCCGCTCGCTGGTCCGGTAGCGCACTCTGGGATGACCCGTGCGGCGGAGGTGAGTCAACCGCCACAGTCGCGTATTCGGCGTGGGCCTTGGTGAAGGAGCCGCTACCGATGGAGCTGGAATCGTCACCAAACTTTTGCACCAGAGCGCCGGCGCCGCTGGTGACGCCGTGCCTAGCGCGTGAAGTTGGAGGATACCGGCCGTCAAGGCCAGCCGGATGACCGAAGCTTCAATGAGCATTTTCATAAGGCGACTTGGTACGAGGTTGAGGTTTTGACGGCTGCCACTTCCGAACGGCCGCGCCTGTCAACGGATATTGCCGACACTGTTCTTCGCCGTGTCGTGTTTCGTTTTGTTGGATGAGCCTGCCCGTGGTTGCACCACATGCGCTAATTCATGAGCGAGCACCTCGGAAGCAGGCGCGGGGTTTACAAATATAGCGTCGTCGTTCGCAAAGTCCCTGGCGCCGAGGCCGGCGGGGGCAAACTCCGTGAAGATGTCAAAGAACGCGGGGCGGAAGCCGCCCGCGGCGTGCAGCCCGGCGTTGACTCGTTCGCCGAACGTCGCGCCCTGGGTTTGTTTGGGCACGGTGACGTTAGTCGAAATGCGGTTGCGCATGTTGCCGCCGGTGAACCGTCCGGTGGCGGCATAGGAGGCTGCGGCGGCTCCCCCACCGCTCCCTGAGAGAGAGGATACTGAACTAACCGCCGCAGAAATGACGGCACCGCCCGGTAGCGCGCCACCCAACAAGCTCGCTCCGCCACTGCCGCCGCCCGCCAGGCGATTGTGGAAGGGTGTGTGGCGTCCGCCTTCCTCTTTCTTCAGGGTGTGAGGATTGTTGCCCGCGTAGGCACGGGCTTTCGGCTCGAAGACGTGGGGAGCGGCGTAGGTGCGCGAGCGGGTGCTGCCGGTGTTGGGATCCAGGGAATCGTGCAGCCACTGAAGCATGTCCTTGCGCCCACCGCGAGCCTGGGTTTGGTAAAGCCCCGTTTCCTCGTCCCAGCGCAGGCCGTGAAAAAGATGGGGGCTGCCAAATGCGGACGCCTGCAATGGGAATCCGTCCGCGCCGACCTCCGGCTGCCCCTCGGGCGTCAGGAATCTGGGCAACCCGTAATCGCCGTAGTCGAACCGCTCGACGACGTTGCCTGCCGTGTCCGTGAGCGCCAGCAGGCTGCCTTGGTCGTCCGTAAGGTGATACAGAGCCTGCCCGGCGCCAACAAACGTAACCACGCAGCCGCTGATGGTCTCTCCGGGGCGGATATCATCCGGGAGATAAATATGAACCTTGGCCACCGCGCCGCCGCCGGCGTTTTCTTCGATGACCTGCCCGCCCGCGTAGAGGTAACGGTTGGTCGCCACTGGCACGGGCGGCAATCCTTCGTAGAGCATCTTGGCGATGCGGCGGCCCAGCGCGTCGTAGGCATACTGCGCCACCGGCCCGAGTGAGTTCTGCACGGCCACGAGCCGGTCGGCGTAGTCATAGCTGAAGGTGCGCACCACCGGGTCGGTCGGGGCGGCGGTGACGGTCTGATGCATGTTGCCGTTTTCGTCATACTGCCGCTCATCGAACGGGGTGACGGTGTATTGGTTGACTTGGAAATCCGCCGGCTGCGGAAGCTTGGGATCGAGCAGGTAAGGTTGATCCACTCCGTTGCTGATGACAGACAGGCTGTTGCCCATCGGGTCGAGCACATAGGTTGCGTCCTGCACGGGCAAACCGTCCTGCGTGGTGGCGGATTGCACGAGCCGGTCGAGCGAATCGTAAGTCAGCGTGATCGTCTCACCGGGGACGATTGTCGCCGGGGCGCGGCCGACCCCAATCGTGTTCTGGTTACGGTCGTGCTTGAAGGTTCGTCCAGCCACGAGGAAACCGTCGCCCGCCCGGGTGTGGTTCACGCGGCTGACTTGTTGCCAGCCGAAATCCCCTGGCAGAATGGGCACGCCAACCTGCCCGCTGCGGGTGTAATCCGTGTGCAGGCCATTCGGGCGGGTGACGCGGGCGACGCACGGCCCGACGTAGGAAATATCGCCGCCGTGTGCGGAGGGCTGGCCCGCCCCCGCGCGCCAACCCAGCGACACCGGGCGATCCAGCGCATCGTAGGCGTACTCGACAATGCGACCTGAGGGATTCGTCTGGGCGAGCAGCAGGCCGTGGGCGTCAAAGGTCCGGGTGTATTCCCGGGGGTTGAAACCCAACGCGGCCGAAGCCGTGCCTTCGCGCACGCAACGCCCCAGCGAGTCGTGGACGCGCGTGACTTCCGTCTGGTTGTTGGCCGCGCGAACGAGGCGGGAGAGCCCGTCGTATTGATACATCTCGACGGACGTGTCGCCGGCGACGCCCGGGCCGACCTTGATGTTCTTCTGCACACAACGGTCCAACGCGTCGTAAACCGAAAAGATCTCCGTGCCGTTGGCGTCGCGCATCCAGACCAGGTTGCCGTGGCCGTCATAAGCATTGGTCACGGTGGTATTGTCGGCCAGCGTGGTGCGAACGAGGCGGTCGAGTGAATCGTAGCCATACTGGGTGGTGTTGCCGTTGCCGTCGGTGGTGGCGGTCAGACGCGAGGCCGCGTCCCAGGCGTAGCGAGTGGTGTTCTGCGCGCTGCCGCCCACGCCTTTGCGATTCGAAGTCGGGCGGCTGATGCTATCGAAGTCGCCTTCAAGCGAAAAGCCAAGCGGATCGGTGTGACGCACGCGGTTGCTGCGTGAGTCGTAGGCGTAACGGTTGGTGTTGCCCACGTTGTCCCAGTCGGCCACACAGCGGTTGA
>JADLHS010000533.1 GCA_020848635.1 Limisphaerales bacterium | reverse complement strand
GGCTCTTCCTTCGACGCGCGGACGGTGTAGGTCTTGAACCTGATGGCGGAGGTGACTTTTTTCCGGATCGTTCCCCGGACACGGCCGGCTTCCGAGTTCCACTCCACGTGATCGCCGACTTTGAATTCGGGTTTCATAAGATTTCGCGTTACCAGTTCTTCCCCCTTTTCTCGACCTGCCCCACCAATTCGGTTGGCAATGGCCAGCGATGTCCGGGAGCCAGCAGTCCTTGAGCGTTCTCCGGACCCCAGGTGCCGGCGGCGTAATTGGGAAAATCGCTCGGCGCCGTGGCCTGCCACACTTCGAGCACCGGCATCAGTAATTGCCAGGCTGCTTCCACCTGATCGGCGCGCATGAAGAGCGTCGCGTCATTTTTCATGACGTCCCACAGCAGCGTTTCATAGGCGTCAGGTGAAGGCGCGGCAAAACTCTCGCGATAACTGAACCGCATGGCTACCGGCCGCAGTTGCATCTTCGGTCCCGGATATTTGGCCTGAAAGCCGAGCACGATCCCTTCGTCGGGCTGGATGGACAGGACCAACCGGGACGGCTGCCAGCCGAGGGAGGCTTCGGGCGGGAAAGATTGATGCGGCACCGCGCGGAATTGGATGGCAATCTCCGACGCCTGCTGCGGCAGGCGCTTGCCCGTGCGCAGATAAAACGGCACGTCCTGCCAGCGCCAGTTATCAATAAACAACTTCAACGCCGCAAGCGTTTCTGTTTTAGAATCGGGCGCGACGCCGTTTTCCTCGCGATAGCCGGGCGCCTTTTTCCCGGCACCATGACCGGAACCATATTGTCCGCGCACAGCGGATTGTGGCACCGCGTCACGATGAATCGGACGGACCGCGTGGAGTACGTCCACCTTCTTATTGCGAATTTCGTCGGCGTCGAATGAAACCATCGGCTCCATCGCCACGAGACAGAGCAGTTGCATCAAATGATTCTGCACCATGTCGCGTAGCGCTCCGGCGTGATCGTAATAGCCTCCGCGATGCTCGACGCCCACCGTTTCGGCGACGGTGATGGTCACATAGTCAATATAGCGCCGGTTCCAGAGCGGCTCGAAGAGCGGATTGGCGAAGCGGAACGCCAGAATGTTCTGCACCGTCTCCTTTCCAAGATAATGATCAATGCGATAAATCTGGGATTCGTCAAAACTGGCGGCGAGAATGGTGTTCAGAGCGCGGGCGGATTCCAAATCGTATCCGATCGGTTTCTCGATTACGATCCGCGCCCATTCCCGATCGCGCGCCAGTCCGGCCTTACCGAGATATTTTGGAATTTCGCCAAACATGCTCGGCGGCGTGGCCATGTAAAAAATGCGATGCGCTTTGGTGCCCCATGCCTTTTCCAACTTCGCGCATTGTTTGCCCAAAGCCGCGTAGGTCGCCGGTTTTTTGAAATCACCCTGCTGATAATGGATGTGGGGCGCGAATTTATTCCACGCGGCGGACTTGGCTTTTCCAAAACGGGAGAATTGATTGACGCCGTCGTGCAACCGGCGGCGCAACGCGTTATCGCCGAGTTTGATGCGGTCCACAGCGAGAATCGCAAATTGTGCGGGCAGGCTGCGATCCTGCGATAGGTCAAACAGGGCCGGCACGAGTTTCCGCCAGGTCAGGTCACCAACTCCGCCAAAAATGACGAACACGGTTGGTTCGAGTTGGTCACTCGGTTTCTGACTGGTTAATTCAATTTGCATTGGAAAGTTTCATCATCGTTGCCATAAGATTCGTGGGTCCTCCAACGGAATTGCCCCACCGTCACCGCGTGGCATCACTCGCGGCGTGTAATCCGTCGGTGGTCGGGTCGCGGGCACCGTTGCGCTGTAAGCGTAGCCGCCTGATTCGTCCGCTCGTGGGTAAAGACAGGTCATTTCCTGCCGCACCGAAGGGCTGCCTTTGATTCCATCAGCGTAAAGCTCCACCCGCACCGCCTTGGGGTCGAGGCCGTGGAGACCGATTTGAGCTTCAATGATATGCTTTCCGTCGCGTGTCTCCACCTTCACCGCGCCGAAGTGCAACTCGGCCCATTTCTGATCCAAGCTGTGACGCCAATCCACCAGTTGTTTTCCAATGATGCCTTTGTTGGCAACGCGCGCTTGGCAGGCGATCGCCGCCGGGAGATAATGTTTTTCGGTGTATTCGCATACGGCGCGGTTGGCGGAGAAGCGCGGGGTCAATCGCGCCATGCTTTCACGCATCCGCGCGACCCAAGCCGTGGGAACGCCGTTTTCATTGCGGTTGTAAAACTCTGGAATCACTTCGCGTTCGAGCCGCTCGTAGAGTGTTTCGGCTTCAGCGGCGTCCCAGGATGGATCGCTGCCATGCTCCTGACCGTCGCCCAGCGCCCAACCCAAATCCGGGACAAAGGCTTCGGCCCACCAGCCGTCCAATTCGGAAAGATTGATGCCGCCGTTGACCAGCACTTTCATGCCGCTCGTGCCGCACGCTTCCCACGGTCGTCGTGGCGTGTTCAGCCAGACATCCACCCCCTGCACCAAACGAGTGGTCAAGTGCATGTCGTAGTCGCTCAGGAAAATTGCATGCGGCCGGACATCGGGTCGGCGAATAAACTGAATCCATTTCTGAATCAGGGCTTGTCCCGCCAGGTCGACCGGATGCGCCTTGCCCGCGATGATGAGTTGAACCGGGCGCTGCGGATTGGATAATAACCGCAGCAGTCGTTCCGGGTCATGCAGCAGCAGGTTGGGTCGCTTGTAGGTCGCGAAGCGTCGCGCAAAACCCAAGGTCAACGCATTGGGATCAAATAGATGTTTTGCCGCTTCAACTGCCTTGGGCGATGCGCCGGCAGCGGCATGGTGCCGGGCCAGGCGCTCCCGGGCGTATTCCACGAGCGACTTGCTGGTGGCGAGGCGAAATTGCCAGAGGGTGTCATCGGAGACGCGGCGAAGGTCCTGCTCCAACTTGTCCGACTTGCTCAGCCAGCGATCTTTGCCGCAAGCCTTGGTCCAAAGCTCATCCGCCGCGGCCGAATCCCAGGTGGGCATGTGAACTCCATTTGTGATATGGCCAACGGGCACTTCATCCACCGGCCAGTGCGGAAAGAGTGGCGAAAACAAGTGCCGGCTGACTTGCCCGTGCAAGCCACTCACACCGTTTACCGAACCGCTCCCGCGAATGGCGAGATAGGCCATGTTAAAACTTTCCGTTTCGTCGTTCGGATTCTCGCGGCCCAGGGCCAGTAAGTCGTGGAGTGAGATGCCGAGTTTTTCAGTGGCATAATGGCCGAGGTATTGTTCGATGAGCGCCGGACTGAAACGGTCAAACCCGGCGGCCACTGCCGTGTGGGTGGTGAAGAGATTCCCCGCGCGCGTAGCGGCCAGCGCGACTTCAAAAGGCTGCTTGATCTCCTGCAAGAAACTCCCGGCGCGTTCCAACACGGCAAAAGCCGCGTGACCTTCATTCAAATGACAGACATCGGGCTTGACGCCGAGGGCCGCGAGCAATCGCCAGCCGCCGATGCCCAGCAACATTTCCTGCTTGAGGCGCAACTCCGGTCCGCCGCCGTATAATTCGCTGGTGATGCCGCGATGAGCGGGAAAGTTCGCCGCGTCATTGCTGTCCAGCAGGTAAAGTTTCACCCGACCCACTTGCACTTCCCACGCGCGCAACCAGACGGAGTAACCGGGCAAAATAACTTCCAAACGTAACCACTCACCGTTCGGCTGCCGCAACGGTGTGATCGGCAATTGTCCGGGGTCATTATACGGATAGAGGGCTTGTTGCGCTCCGTCCTTGTCAATCACCTGGCGAAAATAGCCCTGTTGATAGAGCAACCCTACGCCAACCACCGGCACACCCAAGTCACTGGCGGCCTTGAGTTGGTCGCCAGCCACATTGCCCAGCCCGCCGGAATAAATCGGCAGCGCCTCGCTCAACATGTATTCCATGCTGAAATACGCGACGCACTTCAAGGGCGACCGTGGGTGGTTTTTCTGAAACCACGCGGGTGCTTCAGCCGCCTGCCGCCTGGCTCGCAACTGCTCGTCCACTTGCTTGCGGAAGGCCGGATCAGCGAGCACGCTTTTGAGTTTGTCCTTGGAAACTGTTTGCAGGACCACCCAGGGGTTTTGCGTGAAGTCCCACAGCGCCGGATCAAGCTGCCGCCACACGGCGTCGGTGGCGTGATTCCACGACCAGCGCAGGTCCAGCGCGAGTTCTTTTAACGCATCGAATCCATCAAATAATTTTTCAGCGGCCATAAGTCAGGTCTTCCTCTTCGCGCCATCCGACTTCAGCTTCAATCACTTTGGCTTGTTGAAGACTCGGCGGTGTGCCCTCTGCTGGTGATCCGGGCGCGGCGCACAAGGCCGCCACTTTGGCCAGACGGCGACGATGACGCTCTGCGCCGGTGAATTTCGCGGCGAGAAAAGTTTGCAACAGTTCCCAGGCGAGAGCATGACCAACCACGAGGCCTCCAAAGCAGATCAGGTTCAAATCGTCGTCCTCAACGCCTTGTTGCGCCGAAAAGTTTTCATGAATCAGGCAGGCCCGAACCCCCGCCACTTTGTTCGCGCAGACGGATGCGCCAACCCCACTGCCGCAGACCCCCACGCCGCGATCCATCTCTCCGGCGGCAACCGCACGAGCCAGCGGCACGATAAAATCCGGATAATCATCGTCCGCTTTCGGACGGCCATCGCCGAAATCAATCACTTCATGACCGGCGTCGCGTAATTTTCCCGCCAGATATTCCTTCAACTCGTAACCGCCGTGGTCGGCGGCAACGCCGATGCGTTGGAGCTTGCCGGTCGAGTTTATCGTGAGATCAGACATCGTTTTCCTCCAGCAAGGCCAGCGCCCGTTGGCACACATTTTCCACACTGAATCCGTATTCGCGCATCACGACGGGTCCCGGAGCCGAGGCACCAAAGCGATCCACGCCAATCACATCGCCCCGGTCACCAACATAGCGATGCCACCCTTGGGTCACCCCCGCCTCGACTGCGAGCCGGGCGTGAACCGCTGGTAGCAACACCGAGTCGCGATACTCCGCGGGTTGGGCGTCGAACAATTCCCAGCTCGGCATTGAAACAAGGCGCACGGGGATTTTTTGTTTCTGTAATTTTTCGCGCGCGGCCACGATCAAACCCACTTCCGACCCGGTGGCGATGAGGATAATCTCCGGTTTGCCATCGGGAACGTCGGCCAAAACATACGCCCCACGCCGCAAACCCTCGGCCCCGGCAAATTGCTTCCGGTCGAGCGTGGGCACGTTTTGCCGCGTCAGAACCAGGGCCACCGGCTGGTGTCGCATCTCAATCGCCACGCGCCAGGCTACGACGGTCTCATTCGCGTCGCAGGGGCGGATGGCAAGCAAGTTCGGGATCGCGCGCAGCGAGGCCAGTTGCTCAATCGGCTGATGCGTTGAGCCGTCTTCGCCCAGCGCAATGCTGTCGTGAGTAAAAACGAAGATCACCCCCAGTTTCATCAGTGCGGCCAGTCGGATCGGTGGCCGCATGTAGTCTGAAAAGGTGAGGAACGTCGCCGTGAATGGAATGAGGCCGCCATGCACCGCCAACCCATTGGCAATGGCTCCCATCGCGTGTTCCCGAACGCCAAAGTGCAGGTTGCGTCCGGCATAACTCCAGCCGCCGCCAGCCGATCCTTGCAGGTTGCCGGCTTCGTCGCGCGGGTTTTCAAAATCGCCCAGCGCTTTAAGCGCTGTGTGAGTGGATGGATCCAAATCCGCCGAGCCGCCGATCAGCGTGGGAAGATTCGGACTGAGCGCGCTCAACACTTTGCCCGAGGCGACGCGGGTGGCCATGCCTTTCGGATCGGCGGGAAAGACCGGGATGTCGGTGCCCCAGCCTTGGGGTAATTCGCCGGACATCACCCGCTGGAATTCGTTGGCGAGGTCGGGAAATGCTTTTGCGTAATCCGCGAATCTCACGTCCCATTCCGCTTCCGCCTGTTTGCCATTTTCAACTGCGCGACGGAAATGCGCGAGAACCTGCTCTGGAATATAGAAGGGCGGATCGAGTGGCCAGCCCAGCGCCTGTTTCGTCAGCTTCAATTCCTTTTCTCCCAACGGCGAGCCGTGCGCCTCGAAAGTGTCCTGCTTGTTCGGCGAACCATACCCGATGCGCGTGCGCACGAGAATCAGCGAGGGACGTTCCTTCTCGGCTTGCGCCGCCCGCAACGCGCGGTCAATCGCTTCGAGATCGTTTCCGTTCTCAACCGTCTGCGTGTGCCAGCCATACGCTTCAAAACGTTTGCCGCGATCTTCCGTGAAGGTGATGTGGGTGGAAGCGGAAAGCGTGATGTGGTTGTCGTCATAGAGGCAAATCAGTTTGCCGAGTTTCAAATGACCGGCGAGCGACGCGGCCTCGGACGATACCCCTTCCATTAAATCACCGTCGCCGACCAACACATAAGTGTGATGACCGACGATTGGGTGTCCCGGACGATTGTAGGATGCGGCGAGATAATCTTCCGCAATCGCGAGTCCGACGCTGTTGGCGAATCCCTGGCCGAGCGGGCCGGTCGTCGTCTCCACTCCAGGTGTCAGTCCGCGCTCAGGATGTCCTGGAGTCTTACTTCCCCACTGGCGAAACAACTGAATCTGTTCAAGCGGCAGGTCATAGCCAGTGAGATGGAGCAGACTGTAAAGCAACATCGAACCATGCCCAGCCGAGAGGACGAAGCGATCACGATCGTTCCAGCCTGGATTAGTCGGATTGTGTTTCAGGAACCGAGTCCACAACACATAAGCCATGGGAGCAGCGCCCATGGGCAGGCCCGGATGACCGCTGTCAGCTTTCTCCACTGCATCGACCGAGAGGAATCGAATCGTATTGATGCAGAGGTTATCCAGTCGGGCTGACGAAGGATCAGTGGAGGATTTCATGTTAAAAAAGTGGAGTCCGTGTCTAAACGCTTTTCTGCCGCCGTCGGCGAGGATTGTGTTGATGGCGAACGGGTTTAAGCCGGTGCATGGCATGTCGAATCATTTGCGAGACGTAACCCCACTCATTGTCATACCAGCTCAATATCTTGACCAGGTCGCCATCCACTACCTGCGTCATCCCGAGGTCAACAATGGACGCGCGTGGGTCTTTGATGATGTCCGAGGAAACGAACGGCTCGTTCGTGACGCCGAGAATGTCCTGATATTGCCCGCCCTCGGCTTCCTCAGTGAAAATGCGGTTCACTTCTTCCACCGTCGTGCGCCGTTCGGTGACAAAAACGAGATCAACTAAAGAGCCAACCGTGACCGGCACGCGCACGGCCAGGCCGTCAAATTTATTCCGGTATTGCGGAAGGATTTTCACTGTCGCCAGAGCCGCCCCCGTGGACGTGGGCACGAGATTGGCCGCGCCCGCCCGTCCGCGCCGCAAGGTTTTATGCGGACCATCCACCAAGCTCTGATCAGCGGTGTAGGCATGCACCGTGGTCATCACGGCTTTCGTCACTCCAATGCGGCGCGACATGATTTCCGCGACGGGCGCGATGCAATTGGTGGTGCAACTCGCGCAGGAGATGATGGCCGGATTTCCCTCGGGATGATTAACGCCGTGAACAGCAGTGACCACTTCTTCGCTCTTGGAGGGAGCGGAAAGAATGACCTTGCTCGCGCCGGCCTGAAGGTGTTTTTCCAAATCCTCCCGTCTTGTAAAACGTCCGGTGCATTCAAAGACCAGATCTATCTTCAAATCTTTCCAGGGAAGTTTCGCTGGATCCTTTTCGCTCAAGAGGCGAACCGTTTGTCCGCCGATAATTAATCGTCCATCACTGGTTTTCACCGGCTTATCGTAACGGCCGTACACGGTGTCGTAGCGCAACAGGTACGCGAGGTTTTCCATGGTCGCCACATCGTTTGCAGCCACGAGGTTTAGTTCTGGCGTGTCGAGTATGATCTTCAGGGCTGCCCGCCCGATTCTGCCCAATCCATTAATTGCTACGTTAGCCATAAAATCTCTTTCTGTTTCTCCGGAGAACCATCGAGTGCGCCGATCAGGCGGCGGACTTCGCGCGTTCGCCGCGCGCGACGGCATTGTTGTGTTCGGTGTCGCGCACGCTGAAGACGTGGTGTCTCGTTGTTCAAATCACGATGCCGTTTTTCTCCAGAACTTTGGCGACGTCTTCGACGCTGGCGTCGGCCAGAATTTCGCCATCAAAGTCCAGAGTCGGGCTGATGCACTTGCCGGATTTCTTCTCCACTTCTGCCGCGTATTGCGGGTGGGTCGTAACGTTTCTTAGCTCAAACGGAACACTTAGTTCATTCAAGAATCCAATGACTGCGGCTGACCACGGACAGCCTGATTTTTTGTAAAGCAATACTTTCATACGCCAATCTTCGGGTTCTCCATCTGGGCGGAATATTTGCCTTGCACGGCAAAGCCGTTGCACTTGGCGCGCTGATGGAGAGCCGCCTGAGCTGCCGCGACGTTTGCCGGAGAACCCTTCCAGATTTTGAGCGCAGGTGACTGGAGCGCGCGTCCGA
The DNA here is from genome assembly GCA_020848635.1 of Limisphaerales bacterium. Taxonomy (GTDB): domain Bacteria; phylum Verrucomicrobiota; class Verrucomicrobiia; order Limisphaerales; family JADLHS01; genus JADLHS01. The sequence continues at coordinate 7,269 of JADLHS010000533.1, read as the reverse complement.
ACGAGAAACTCAATGGCGTTCAACCGCTGCGTCGCTACTTCATCACTTTGCCCACCCGAAAGAAGAACGATTCGCAAACTTTCGTCCGCCGCCAGGATGCCTTTGCCAGAAGCGAGAAGCGATTTAACCGTTGATTCCAATGTGGGCGTAGTCATCTAGGTTGGGAGGTTTCTCGTTTCGGTGCATTCCAATAAGCGCTGTTGTGTAGCGTTGAGGTTTCGCACCACCACTTCCGCGACACGCTTCATGAGTTGATAGCCCAGTTCGTGGTTCGCGTCACATTTCTCACGCAAGCGGGTACCATAAAAGAAAATGGTCCGGGTCGGTTCGATTACGCAGGCGCTGAAATGCATGTAATGGGGAGGAAATAGCCAGGCCCACCCCAAGTCATCTCCCGGCCCGAGGGTTCGAATGGGGATCATGCCTCGTTCCTTCACTTCCGATTCGATCAAGACCTTGCCTTCCAGAATCAAATAGAATCGGTTGGCCGGATCGCCTTGCCGATAAATCCAGTCGTCCGGCTTGAACCGCATTTCCATGATGGAATCGGCGAGAAGTTGAATAAGATGGTCGCTCATCCCCTTAAAGAAGGGCTGTTGTGCGACCAAGGTAATGAGTTGGTTTGAGGCGAGATTCGCGGTCGCGATATCTGGTGAAGTTTTGGGTTCGTGGGATTTCGTGACTGGATATTCACCTCGGACTTCAGTTGTTTTCATATTTCGTCTCGTTTCACATTGGCCTGGCGCATTTGATCATGCTCGGCACCTTCGATGCCTTCTTCGACCAGCCGTTCATTATCGCTTCGTCCCTCGTCGTCCTCGTCAGCGCCGGAAGCCACTGGCACTTTGTAGCCTGCTGAACCCGGTAACGGATTCCAGCGGTCTGATTCGGGTGCTGATTCAAGGACTGCTTCCTTGGGATCTGTTTCCGGCTCACCGGTCAATTCACGCTTGGCCTGCTCCCAATCGGATTTTGAAACCTCGTGTGGTGAATGCCCGTTGATGATCGCCAGCTCAACAGCACGTTTACGCACCATTTTACGAGTCACCGTGCCAATGCCGGCTGAATTCTCTGTCAAGGCACCTTGCTTCAAGAGGTTTGTTTTCATCAGTCATTCGACCAACCAGATAGTGTGGCCGATCGGCTTGCGCATGATGTGATCCACAACGCCTCCGGCCAGAAATTCACGGAGTCGTGATCGGTTGGGATGGCCCACCACAATGGTGTCGCAGTCATGCGCCGCCGCCGCGCGAATAATTTGCTTGGTTATGTCGCCTTCAGCCGCGGCAAGTTCCGTGGTGATCCTCTCGGGCTTTACGCCTGCCAGGATCATCGTTTTCTTGATGTCCGCCAGGAGTTGCTCAGCGGCGGCGGTCCGTTCTCGCGCCGTGCGTTCCGCCAATTCCTCGGCCGCGGCCGGGTCGGCCCCTTCCACAAAGGGAGGGTCCGGAACGAAAACATGGAAGACCACGATCCCATCGCCTGACGATTCGTTTCCGGCACAGGCGCGCGCCACATAAAGGGCCGTTTTCTGCGAAGTCTCGCCATCTCCGATCGCTACGAGCAGTTTATGTTTCATAAATGAACATTCGGAGATTGTGTTTTTATTTCGACGTTTGGGTATTGGCCTCAAGAAATCAAAGCCCTTTATCTCTCAAGGTTCAACACGCACACGCGAGTTGAAAACTCGCGCGGTCGTCCGCTTCGAGCCAGTCGAACGTCGTGCTCGTTTCCGGATTCAGTCCGAGCTTGGTGCAGTTCTCAATAAAGTAAGCGCGCTTTGCTGGCTCATTCATCATGCTTTCGGCTTCCACTCCATCCGACCAGGCCTTGATCTCAGCCGGCGTCTTCTTGGTGCCGTTGGCTTGCAGCCAGCTCCCGATCTCTTCATAGGTCCGGGCCGCTTGAACGGCCTTTTTGAATTGCTTCCCATTGATTCCCTTGAACCTGAAAAGCACGTTGTCCAGCGGACAATCGTAATGATATTCGCCCAGCTTTCCGGCCAGGCTGGCACGGCATTTGTCCACAGTTCGCTTCGCAATGGCGAACCCGCCGATGCGTTCGCGCGGGCTATGCGGGGCTTGCTTGGTCAGGTCTCGATCAATAATTGGAGTGCTCATAATTTTATTCTCTTGCTTCTTTTTGTTTTGGTTGTTTGGTGAAAATCATATTTCATTTCGGCGCTTGGGAATGGGCTTCGACAAACCACAGCCATTTATCTATGCCACGCGAAATCTCAGTGAACAGGTCCGCCGTATCAGCATCATCCAACTCATCCGCTTCATTGATCGTGTTGCGGGCCTCGTGTCCAAACGTGGAGAGGGCGCGTGCGACCGCCTCGACGTGTGCAAGGCCGTCAGCAATCGCGAGTGGATATTCGGGAAGCCGCGAGCGCGCCGCAGCCACGCGCACTGTGCCTTCAGCGACTCCGCCCAATTGTACGATACGTTCGGCGATCATATCCACGTAGGACTCCACGGCTTCATCCACCTTGTCGAAAAGTTCGTGCAAGCCAATGAAGCTTGGACCTTTTACGTTCCAATGCGCCTGCTTCATCTGCATCTGTAAATCAACTGCGTCCGCCAAACGCTGATTCATCAGCGCATTCAGTTCCGAACGGCGATTTTGGGAAATGTCGTTCTCGGTCTCATACATTTTGGGTGCTTCCGTGAGTGGGCTTTTCATAGTTTTCAAATGTTAAATATTCCTTTTGGATCATCGGCAGGTTGCCTTGATTTGAATCATGTACAAATCCGCGGATCGTGTTCTCTGATGCCGAACGCGCCAGGCTCAAAAACTGGCGACTCAAGAAGAGCCTCCTTGGTCAAGTCCACATACACCTTGGATTCATCCCAACTGATCCGGTTGATTTGGCCGGGTGAAATCAACACCCTTTTGCCTGTTAACCAGTGCCTGGTGTCCACGACGACGCGCTGAATTACCCAGTCTTCGTCACTCATTACAAAGTCCGCCACATGGCCGATGACTCCGTCAGTTGCTTGAATCTGATAACCCATTAACGCTTTCGCACTGCGTAAATGGAGATCGCCCCCATCTGGTTTTTTGTTTTCAACAACGGCCTGCTCGCCCAGGAAAGGTTTGGATCGTTGCGATAAGATTGGAAAGCCGCTCATTCCCCACACGGCATCTCCCTTCCAATAGAACGGCCAGTTGTAATACCGGTGATACTCCTCCTCGTATTGCCGGGATACCGGCTTGTGCGATTCAATCGAAGGACTATTCTCAATTTGTTGCCGGGTCAGATTGACGAGCAACACTTTGCCGCCTTGATAGAGATCGCCGAAAGCATGGGGAGAGATCAGCACCAAGCGTCCCGGCATCCAGGAACCCGTGTCTGCAACCAGATAACGAACCGCCCAGTTCAGGTCGTCAAAATAGAAGTCACTCACACGACCAATTTCACCATCCGATGCGCCGAGTTTATCCTCAAAGAGCTTTTTAATACTTCGCAACATATAGGGGGACTTTCTTGTTAATCGGGGTACGGGACTCTGCCCAATCTCCGCCGTTACAGGCGTGCATTACTGGCCTTCTCAAAAACCATGCTTTATTGCGCCAGGTGCTATTTCTCGAATTCATCTGGGGTACGATAACGCCTTTGCCACTGTCCACAATCAGCGGCGGGCTAATTGTCTTTAGTCAAAACGCCGAGACGGGTTAGTTGCTTGCCTATTCGCGGCATTACTTCTAGTCACTTTCATCACATGCAATGGGCCGTTGCCCCACACTTCCGAAGTGCAACTCTGGTAGGCGAAGGCAAGGATGCACAAGAAGGTCGCATATCTGTCTGTACGCGGCCGACATTCAGGAGGACATCAGCCAGGCTCGGCGTAAAGCGAGTGTCACCGGATCAAACTGAACATCCTGAAGTGATGGCGGTTCATCTGGCCCGCTTGTCCAGATTGGGCAAAAGGCCGGTCAACAGACCGATCAACGGCAAATAGGAACAAACCTGAAAGACGTAAGAAATACTGGTGAGATCAGCCAGCTTTCCCAATACGGCTGAACCGATGCCCGCCATGCCGAAGGCCAGTCCGAAAAACAGGCCGGCAATCAGACCGACTTTTCCCGGCAGCAATTCCTGGGCATAAACGAGGGTGGCGGAAAATGCCGACGCCAAAATAACGCCGATCGGCACGGTGAGAATTGAAGTCCACATCAGATTTGCGTGCGGCAGAACAATCGTGAAGGGAGCAACGCCAAGGATGGAAATCCAGATCACGTATTTACGTCCGAACCGATCACCCAGCGGCCCGCCAAGCAATGTTCCCGCCGCGACAGAAAACAAAAATAAGAACAGATGAATCTGCGCGCTGGCCACCGAAACCTGAAATCTTTGAATCAAATAAAACGTGTAATAGCTCGTGAGGCTGGTCAGGTAAAAGAATTTGGAAAACATCAGGGCGATCAGAATGAGCAGCGAAAACGCCACCTTCTTTGAACTCAATGAAGCATTGCGAACCACGTGCGCTTTTGCGCCGATGATCCGGTGATGATGGGTTTGATACCATTGTCCGACTTTGTACAAAACCGCGATTCCCACAATCGCTGCGAGTGAAAACCAAAGAATGTTGCGTTGTCCGCGTCCCGCAATAATCAATGCGGCGCACAATGGGCCGATCGAACTTCCGGCATTTCCCCCGACCTGAAAAAGCGATTGGGCAAATCCGTGTCGGCCACCCGATGCCATGTAAGCGACGCGCGAAGATTCGGGATGGAAGATGGACGAGCCCAAACCGACCAGGCCGACCGAGAAGAGCAACCAGTGAAAACTTGGAGCGAACGCCAGGCAGATCAATCCAACCAGCGTGAACGACATTCCGATGGCCAGCGAGAAGGGTTTCGGATTTCGATCGGTGTAAAACCCGACCACGGGTTGCGGCAACGAAGCGGTCATTTGAAAAGTGAGCGTAATCAACCCGACCTGTGTGAACGTCAGATGAAACGATTCTTTGACGATGGGGTAAATGGCCGGAATCAACGATTGAATCGTATCGTTCAGCAAATGGGAAAAACTGATGGCAATCAGAATGGGGAACACCGTCCGGGCGGATTGCTCCACGGTTAATGAAGGTTTTTCGAGTTGCATCAAATTTAATTCTAAAACAAACGTCGCAATGTGCTGGCCTGACAATTTCTTGGCAATTTCATTTCGATCCGCCGTGATCTCGACCGGCAGCGATAGTCTCCAGCGGAATCGAGTTGATGGTTTCAGGCCCGAGGTGAGTCAACATCCCTGGCGAAGATCCTTCTGCTGCCAGCCTCTCGGCACGTCCGTACGCGAGGCAACACGTTGCCGATGGGTCGCTCGATTGTCGGCACCGTGATGGAGAGAATTCCCGGAATTAGATTTTACCGATGGCTAGAACTTGCCTCGTCGCGCCCCGCTTTTCTTTCAAGGCCTTCATCAAGAGGTCGAATGCCTGGACAAATTTTTGAACACCTTCGTCTTCGAGCTGCTGCGTCGCCGCATCCAGATCAATCCCCATCTCGCCCAATCGTCGCAGTAGCCCGGTTGCCTTCACGGCATCGTGCGTCAAACGGCAGGCCGGCTTGCCGTGGTCTCGATAGGCTGCGAGCGTCTCCAGCGGGATCGTGTTGATGGTTTCCGGCCCGATAAGCGCCTCTACGTATTTCAGATCACTGTAAGCGGGATTCTTCGTGCTGGTGCTGGCCCACAGCAGACGTTGTGTCCGAGCCCCTTGCGCCTTGAGTTTGCCGAAGCGTTCACTCGCAAAAATCTCCTGGTAAATCTGATAAGCTGCTTTGGCGCTGAAGATCGCCACTTGCCCATGGAAAACGGCAGCGAGATCGGCTTTCGATTTGTCCGAGGCCATTAGCTTTTCCAGCCGGGGATCGAGCAGCACGTCAATTCGACTGAGAAAAAAGCTGGCGACCGAGGCTACAGACTTGAGCGGCTTGCCCGCAGCAGCCAGCGATTCAAGACCAGCAAGGTAGGCCTCGGCAACCTGCCGATACCGGGCCAGACCGAACAGCAAAGTGATGTTGACGTTGATTCCCTCGCCGACGAGCTCTCGGATGGCTGGTAAGCCCTCGCGAGTCGCGGGCACTTTGATCATCACATTCGGACGAGCCACGGCGGTCCACAGCCGCCGCGCCTCGGCGATGGTCTTGGCGGTGTCACGCGCGAGATTGGGGGAAACTTCCAGGCTCACAAACCCATCCGCACCATTCAACCGCTCATAGGCCGGACGAAAAAGATCGGCTACATGCTGAATATCCTCCACCGTGAGGGCCGTGTAGATTTGGTCAACATTCTTGTCTTTAGCCGCCAGCGTGCGGATGGCGTCGTCGTAATCGTGGCTGCCCGCAATGGCCTTTTCAAAGATGGAAGGATTGGAGGTCACACCGCCCAGCCCGTCTGCTTCGATAAGTTGTTTCAGTTGGCCAGAGGAAATCATTCCGCGCCGGATGAAATCCATCCAGATGCTTTGGCCAAAGGCCTCCAGATTCAACAAAGGGTTTGCTTTTATACCAATTTTTTCACCTTCGTTCGCCTCAACGGCGTCGGACGCGACCTGGGCAGGTTCACTTTTTGATTTCATAGCAGCATCATTTCTTCTTTGGATGTAACGATCGCTTCTGTGATGATCGGTCGTCTTGGCGGATCTTTTTGAGAGCCGAACCTTTGTGCATGGCCAGATGGTCAGTCTTGTCGCTCTTGATCAGATATTGCGGCTCTTCCTTTGAGGCGCGAACGGTGTAGGTCTTAAACTTGATGGCGGAGGTGACCTTTTTCTTGATCGTTCCTCGGACGTAGCCCGCTTCCGAGTTCCACTCTACATGATCTCCAACTTTGAATTCGTGTTTCATACGTTCGCATCTCATGCATCTGGCTTCGGATTGGAAGTTTTAGCTGGCAACCGCCCCTTGAGATCTTTGGCTGTGAACGGACCGGGCTCGGCGATCAGTTGGCGGGCGGCTTCCACCTGCCCCCACACATTCCACAGCAACACGCCTCGCACACGGCCGTTCTGTAGGTAGTAGATGACACCTTCCTCGTTAGGCCGCTTCCAATCAGCAAACGTCTCCAATCGTGAATCCAGCTCGCCGACGGCTTCGTATCCCAACTCGAACAGGTCAGAATAAAATGACGGCAGATGATGGTAAGGCTCGGATTTACCCGCCATGTTCCGACCCGCCAACCGCCCCATCGAATTGGCGTTGTCCTCATGTTCGACTCGAATGCGCCTTCCTAAAGCAGGGTTGTAGAAGGCAGCGACATCT
>JADLHS010000532.1 GCA_020848635.1 Limisphaerales bacterium | reverse complement strand
GTATTGCTGGATGAGCGCGCCGAGGAAAAAGAAATAGGTGTTCCCGAAAACGGCCAGCGCCAGCACCCGGTCCCGGCGAATCGTCCGCATCTGACCCCACAATTCGGCGAGGAAATTGATGCGCCATTGTTTCGCCGGATCCGCCGCCGGCACGCGGCTAATGCCGAAGCTGGTGATCAGCCCACCCACCGCCAAGCCCACTAGGATGACGCCCGCCCACCTCTGCGACCCCGTGAAGAATTCGAACAGCCAGCCGCCGCCAATCGTGCCCACCACGATGGCGAGGAACGTGCCGAGTTCCAGCAGGCCGTTGCCCCAGGAGAGCCGTTTCTCCGGCAGCAACTCCGGCAGCAAACCATATTTGGACGGGCCAAAGAAAGCGCTGTGCGTGCCCATGAGGAAAACGCCCGCCAGCAGAATCGGCGCATGTTGCCACGCCAATCCCGCCGTCACCAACAGCATGATGAACACCTCCAGCACCTTGACGCCGATGGTGATGGTGCGTTTGCTGTAACGGTCCGCGAGATAACCGCCCGCCATGGAGAAAAGGATGAAGGGCAGGGCGAACAACGCCCCTACCAACGCCATCCGCAGTTCCCGCGAATCGCCGGCGAAATGCGGCAGCGGCATGCCGATAATGAGAAACATCGCCAGCGTGCGATAGACGTTGTCGCTGAACGCTCCCTGGAATTGCGTAAAGAAAAGGAACCAGAAGCCGCGCCGTTCGCCCGCGCCGGGGAAAGAACCGGATGCGTTCACGAATTTGCCTTGGATGTCGTTCACGCGGGTGAAGTTATCCGATGCCGAATGAAAGTGTGAATCGAAAATACTTAGGCCGGCATTGAACGGAATGATTGCCCGGTCCAACGGGCCAGCCCGTTAATGGCTCGGCGCGAGTCCGCGCTGGCTAGCGATTGAACCAGCGGGGTAAGAGAGTGGTCAGCGGCGGTAGATACGTGACCAGCAACACCCCCACAAATTGCACCAGCAACATGGGGATCACGGCCCGCATCACTTCGAGGATGGGTTTGTTGAATCGATACGACGCGAGCAACAAATTCAACCCGGCTGGTGGCGCGAGGTAACCCAGTTCCATGTTCACCAGAAAAATGATGCCCAGATGCACCGGGTCAATCCCGAAGGCCAGCCCCACGGGCACGAGCAAGGGCACCACCACCACGATGGCCGCGTAAATCTCAATCAGCCCGCCGACGAGAATCAGCACCACGTTCAACGCGAGCAGAAACAACCAGCGCGAGTGAATCATTGCCGTGGACCAGTCCACCAGTTTCTCCGGGGCGTGCTCGGTGATGAGGAAATTCGTGAAGCCCATCGCCGTGCCGAGGATCAGCAGAATGCCGCCGACCAGCAGGCCGCACTCGGCCATCACGCGGGGCACATCGCGTCGGACATTGAGGTCGCGATGCACGACGGTTTGCGTAAACAAGGCGTAAAGGGCCGTGACCGCCGCCGCTTCGGTCGGCAGCGCAAACCGGCTGAAGAAGGTCACGAATGCGACCACCGGCAGCAGCAACTCCCATTTCGCGTCCCAGACCGCCGCGCGCGCGGCGCCAAAATCAAATCGCGGCCGTTCGCTCACGTCGTGGGCGCCCATTCGCACGCCCCACGCGATGACCAGCGCCACCATCACCATGCCTGGCACAATGCCGCCTAGAAACATGTCCTGCACCGGCACTTGCGCAACCAGGGCGTAGAGGATCAGCGGCAGACACGGCGGAAACAGAATCCCCAGCGATCCCGCGCCCGTGAGCAGGCCCAGGGCGTTGCGCTCGGAAAATTTCGCGGTGATCAGAACCGGCATCAACATGCCGCCGAGCGCGAGGATGGTCACGCCCGAGCCGCCGGGGAAGGTGGTGAAAAACGCGCAAACCAACGCCGTCACAACCGCCGGCCCGCCGCGGATGTGACCAAACCAAGCCATGAATACCCGGACCAATCGCTGCGACGCGCCGCTCTCGGCCAGAAAATATCCGGCCAGCGTGAACAGCGGCACCATGGCCAGAATCGGATTCGTCACCTGGTCGTAGTGATCCAACGCAATGGACGCCAGTGGCGCCCCGCGGGCCCAAAACAAAATCGCTGCCGTGCCGCCAAGCGTCACAAAGATCGGCGCGCCGAGCACCGTGGCGATGATCAGCATCACCAGGGCCGGAATCAGGAGTTGTCCCGGCGCGAATGGGGGATGCAACACGACCCCGCCAGCCACCAGCGTCAGCCCAATGGCCAGCGCCCGCCCGCGCCAGGTCGTCGCCGAGTGCCAGAGCAGACGCCAGGCGATCAAACCGAAACCCACCGGCATGGCCGCCTGGACCCACCAGGTGGGAATCCGGTACGCGAGCTTGCCGCCCACTTCCTGTTCGCCCAGCACGAATTGTGAAGCCGCTACGGCGAGGCAGGCGGTGACGAGCGCAGCCAATACGCCGCTGATGGTCGCCGCGGCCCGCTTTTTCCAGCCGGTCAGGAATTGGGGCAAGCTGGAGAGGGCGAGCAGCCGGTTTTCGCGCGCCGCGATGACGCCGCCCAACATGCCGGCCACCAGAGTCAGATGGCGGAGAAAATCATCCGCCCCGCGCACGCCAAACGGCACCCCGAGCCGGCGGAGAACCTCTGACACCGGCAACCCCACCATCAGCGCCAGCACGAGCACCATTAGCCAGTTCTCGAAGCCATGCACCGCCGCCAGCCAGCGGGGCTTGGCCACGGGGATGACCGCGTCAGGCGCTTGGGGTTCGCCGATCATTTGGCGGCCGGTTTTCCGGACCGAAATTCGGCCAGGGCCGCCTGCACTTCATCGAACAAATCCGCCGGCACGACGGTCCCGCGCAGCTTGGGATAAACCTTCGCAATATTCGTCTGCCATTCCTGCAGCCCGACCGGCGACGGGGTGTAAACTTGCAGATGTTGTTTCTCGCGCATCGTGGCCAGAGCGGCCGTGTCTTCGTTGCGGCTGTTGCGACGGATTTCCACACCGTTCACTTCGCCGCTCTTGCGCAAGGCTGCCTGCGTTTCTGGGGGCAGCTTGTCCCAGGCATGCCGCGTGATGACCATCGCGCCGACGACCGGCGCGTAATTTACGTCCAGCATATTTCCGGCTACCGTTGGAATCTGGAGAAAATTCGCCAGGAACGCCGGACTGGGGACGGTGTTGATCATGTCCGTCTGGAGGCTGCTGAGGATCTTGTCCG
>JADLHS010000531.1 GCA_020848635.1 Limisphaerales bacterium | reverse complement strand
GGCGCTCTTGAGCGTCACGGCATCCGTCCAGGCGGCGGACAAGAAGCCGAACATCCTCGTCATCTGGGGCGACGACATCGGCACCTGGAACATCAGCCACAACAACCGGGGCATGATGGGCTACATGACGCCGAACATTGACCGCATCGCCAAGGAAGGCGTCGGCTTCACCGACTACTACGCGCAGCAGAGCTGCACGGCCGGACGCTCCGCCTTCATCAGCGGCTCCGTGCCCGTTCGCAACGGTATGACCAAGGTCGGTCTGCCCGGCGCAGCGGAAGGCTGGAAGGCGGTGGATTGCACCATGGCCACGGTCCTCAAAGGCCAGGGCTATGCCACCGGCCACTTCGGCAAGAACCATCAGGGCGACCGCGACGAGCACCTGCCCACCATGCACGGCTTCGACGAGTTCCTCGGCAGTCTTTACCACCTCAACTCTGAAGAAGAGCCGGAGAATATGGACTACCCGAAGAACCCGGAATTCCTCAAGAAATACGGCCCGCGCGGCGTGCTCCATACCTGGGCGGATGGTAAGGGCGGCCAGAAGGTTGAGAATACCGGCCCGCTGACCAAGAAGCGCATGGAGACGGTGGATGATGAAACCATCGCCGCCGCCAAGGACTTCATCCAACGCGCGACCAAGGCCGGCACGCCCTTCTTCGTCTGGTGGAACGGCAGCCGTATGCACTTTCGCACCCATGTGAAGGCGGAACATCGCGGCATCTCCGGTCAGGACGAATACAGCGACGGCATGGTCGAGCACGACCTGCACGTGGGCGAACTGCTCAAGCTGATTGATGACCTCGGCCTCGCCAACGACACCATCGTGCAGTATTCCACCGACAACGGCCCGCACTACAACACCTGGCCCGATGCCGGCACCACGCCGTTCCGCGGCGAGAAGAACTCAAACTGGGAAGGCGCGTACCGCGTGCCCTGCTTTATCCGCTGGTCCGGTCATTTCCCGGCGGGCACGACCCTCAACGGCATCGTCTCGCACGAAGACTGGTTCCCCACCTTCGCCGCCGCGGCAGGGAATCCTGACATCAAGGAACAACTCCTCAAGGGCGCCGACATCAACGGTCGCCACTACCGGAACTATATTGATGGCTACAACCAACTCGACTACCTCAGCGGCAAGGTGAAACAGTCTCCCCGCAACGAATTCTGGTATGTGAACGACGACGGCGAACTCGTCGCGGCGCGTTATCAGGACTGGAAGCTCGTGTGGCTGGAAAACCGGGGCGAGGCCTTCGGCGTCTGGCGGGAGCCGTTTGTGGAGCTGCGCATCCCGCTGCTCTTCAACCTGCGGCGCGATCCGTTCGAGAAGGCCCAGCACAACTCGAACACCTACAACGACTGGTTCCTCGACCGTCCGTTCGTCATCGTGCCGATGACGGAGATGGCCGGCAAGTTCCTCAAGACCATGGTGGACTATCCGCCCAGCGCGACGGCGGGTTCCTTCAACCTCTCGAAGATGCAGAAGCAGATCGAAAGGCTGTCGGAAGCCCACTGACGCGGCACTGAGTCAATCCACCGGGCGGCCTCCGTTCCAATCGGGGGCCGCCCGCCTTTTCGCTTTGCCGCCCGCCGCCCGGCTCGTACCCTCCCGGCATGGGCACGCTCTACTACGGCGACATCAGGGCTGACCTGGATTCGCCTGTCTCACTCGATTACTTCGGGCAAGGGCCGTTCGCCTTCAACGGCGCCATCGGCAGGATAACGATCAAGGATTTGAAAAAATGGGGGTCACTCATGACGCCTCTTTGTCCGGTGGTGAAACCGAACTGAGTTTGGTAGCCTGAACTCATGAAACTTGCGGCCATAGATAACCTCAGACGTCGTCAGGAAGAGCTTGGACAGTTCCTTACTGCGACGCCTGTGGCTGACTTCATGGCTTCGATGTTCGGGCCGCTCCCGAAAACGGTGCGCCTGCTGGATGCGGGTGCGGGCGCTGGCTCACTCACTTCCGCTTTCGTCTCCTGGTGTTGTGAAAAGCACGACGCTGTTCGTGCCATCGAAGCGACCCTTTACGAACTCGACGGCGAAATCCTGGACGCCTTGGCCGGGACGATGCGTGAGTGTGAACGGCTTTGCTCCGAGGCGGGCATCCGCTTCACGTTCACCATTCACTCCGGCGACTTCATCCAAGAAATGTCGGCCCGGCTTGCGGGTGATTTGTTCGGCAAGCTGCCGCCCTCCTTCGACGCTGCCATCGCGAATCCACCTTATCGCAAAATCAACACGGACTCAGCAGAGCGACGAGCGCTCCGTTCAGTCGGCGTCGAAACCAGCAACCTCTACACCGGCTTCATCGCCCTTATTCAGCGCTTGTTGGTTCCCGGCGGGCAACTCGTCGGCATCACGCCTCGGAGCTTTTGCAATGGCCCTTACTTCCGCCCATTTCGCGAAGACTTCTTGAGCCATCTGGAGTTGCGCCGACTCCACGTCTTTGAATCCCGCCAAACCGCCTTCCGCGAGGACAGCGTGTTGCAGGAGAATATCATCTTCCACGCGGTGAAGGGTCGGAACCAACCCGACGAACTGCTCATCTCCAGCAGCAGCGGCGAACATGGCGGGGACATTACCGAGACCATCTTTTCCTTTGCCGAAATCGTCCACCCGCAAGATGCCGAGAAGTTCATCCACATTCCCTCCACAGCCAACCACGCCACGGCCAAGGAAACCATGGACGGTCTCAGTTCCAGTCTCACCTCGCTGGGCGTGACCGTCTCCACCGGGCGCGTCGTGGACTTTCGCCTCAAGGACGCCCTGCGCAAGGAACCCGAACCCGGCACCGTCCCACTGCTCTACCCCTGCCACTTCAATGGCGGCACGGTCCACTGGCCCAAGCTCGAAGCCCGCAAGCCCAACGCCATTCTGGACAACGCCGAGACGCGCCCGTGGCTCGTGCCCTCCGGCGTGTATTTGCTCACCAAACGTTTCACCTCGAAGGAGGAGCGCCGCCGCCTCGTCGCCTGCCTGTTCGACCCGGACGAAGTGAAAGCAAAGTGGATTGGCTTCGAGAACCATCTGAATTACTTCCACGCCAGCGGGCATGGATTGGAGCGCACGCTAGCCGTTGGCCTCTACGCCTTCCTGAACTCCACCGTCGTTGACCAGTATTTTCGACGCTTCAGTGGCCACACCCAGGTCAACGCCACCGACCTGCGCAGCTTGGCCTATCCCGATCGCGACACGCTCCAAGCGATGGGCCGCGACATGAAATCCCTCGACCTCTCGCAGGACGAACTCGACCAACTCGTCACCAAATATCTTCATGCCTGCCGATAAGCCCAACCGCAAAGCCGCCGCCCGGAAAAAGCGGCTCGCAGAAACCATCGAAGCGTTGACCGCATTGCAATTCGGTCCGAAGCAGCGGAACGAAACTGCCGCCTACACACTGCTCGCCCTGCTGGACCTCCAGCCCGAAGCGGCATGGGCCGACGCACAGGCTCCGCTCTGCGGCATCACCCCCATAATTGATTTCATCGCCGCTGCCTACGGCGTTCGCTACGCACCAAACACTCGCGAAACCATCCGCGACGACGCGGTGAAGTTCTTCGTCGAGGAGGGCCTGCTGCTGCGCAATCCTGACGACCCCAACCGCCCGACCAATAGCGGCAAGACGGTGTATCAAATCGAGCCGACCGCCCTCGCTCTTTTCCGCAAGTTCGGAACCCTCGAATGGACTTCCGCATTGCGGCATTACCTCGCCAGTCGCGAAACGCTCAAGCACGAAATTGCCCGGAAGCGCGACCTTGCCCGCGTGCCCGTTACGTTGCCCGACGGCTCCCAAGTCGCGCTCTCACCTGGCGGCCAGAATCCGCTCATCAAAGCCATCATCGAACACTTCTGCCCCGCCTTCGCCCCCGGCGGCGTGGTCCTCTACATCGGTGACACCGAGAACAAGTTCGTCCACTTGGAAACCGCAGGCTTGGCCGCGCTGGGCGTCACCCTGGATTCCGCCGCCAAGATTCCCGATGTCATCGTCCACTACCGCGCCAAGAACTGGCTCCTGGTCATCGAAGCCGTCACCAGCGCCGGGCCGGTGGACGGCAAGCGCCGCAAGGAACTCAAGGACTTGTTCGCCGGGTGCAAAGCCGGCCTCGTGTTCGTCACCGCCTTCGAGAACCGCCGCACCATGCAGGTGTTCCTCTCGCACATCGCCTGGGAATCCGAGGTCTGGATCGCCGAAGACCCCGACCACATGATCCATTTCAACGGCGAACGTTTCCTCGGACCATATCCCGACGTGATGCCTGTAAAGAGTAACATCGAGAAATGACCGCTCCTTCATTCATTCTTTCTCAATGCATGAACGGCTCGACGGCCAAGGATCGCGTTCGCGCCGCCGAGAAACTTGGCCGCGACTGGATCGGCATTGACGTGACGCAACTGGCCATTTCCCTCATCAAGAACCGCCTGCAAGACACCTACGGCCGCCGGCTGAAATTCGTGAGCGGTTCCGGTTCGGATGGTAGGGCCGCGCTGCCGCGCGGCCAGGCTGACCGGCAGGTCAGCCCTACCGAATCAATCGTCCGCATCATCGGCGAGCCGACCACGCCTAACGAAGCCGCCACGCTGGCCGAGGAAGACAAATACCAATTCCAATGGTGGGCGCTGGGCCTCGTCGGCGCGCGACCCGTCGAGCAGAAGAAAGGCGCGGACCACGGCGTTGACGGC
>JADLHS010000530.1 GCA_020848635.1 Limisphaerales bacterium | reverse complement strand
CTGGCGGTGGAATCCGCCGAGGCCGGACTAGATTTACTCGGAAAGGAAACCGTGTTCATGGTCATCACCGATGCGCGCCTCGGCGGCATGAGCGGTTACGACTTTCTGAACCGGGTGCGCCATCGCTGGCCGCAATTGCCGGTGCTGATGATCACCGCGTACGCCACGCCCAAGCTTGCTGTCGAAGTCATCAAAGCCGGCGCCATGGATTATCTGGCCAAGCCCTTTGCGCCGGAGGAACTATTGCACGCCGTTGAACGCTGCGCCGAGCGCCACCGGTTGTTGTCGGAGAATGCCCAACTCCTCGCCCGCGCGACGGAAACCTATCAATTGGATCAGATCGTCGGGGACGCGCCGAAGATGTGCGAGCTGCGGCAGTTGATCCAAACCGTGGCGCCCACGGACGCCCGCGCGCTGATCCTGGGCGAAAGCGGCACGGGCAAGGAACTCGTCGCGGGCGCGCTCCACAGTTTGAGTCAGCGATGCCGGGCACAGTATGTCCGCATCAACTGCGCAGCAATCCCCGAAACGCTGCTCGAAAGTGAACTGTTCGGTCACGAGCGCGGCGCGTTCACCGGGGCGCTCAAGCAGAAGCCCGGGCGCGTGGAGGAGGCGAACGGCGGGACCATTTTCCTCGATGAGATCGCGGACATGAGCCGCCCGTTGCAGGCCAAGCTGCTGCGCTTTCTGGAGGACGGCACGTTCACGCGCGTCGGCGGCACGCAGGAATTGCGCGTCAACGTCCGCCTGATCGCCGCCACGAATCGGGACATTGTCCAGGCCATCGCCGCCGATCAGTTCCGCGAGGATTTGTTCCACCGGCTCAACGTGGTGCAGTTCCGGCTGCCGCCGTTGCGCGAACGCGAGGAGGACGTCTTGCGGCTGGCTGAGCATTTCCTTAAAATGTTCAACGCGGCAATGAACAAAAGCGTAAAGAGTCTCGCGCGGGGCGCGCGGCAGAAGTTGATGGCGCACCGGTGGCCCGGCAACGTGCGCGAATTGCGCAACGTGATCGAACGCGCGCTCATCCTCGAAACCACGCGCGAGATCCAGTCGGCCAGCCTGCCCGATTTCCAGCTCGAAACGCGCCTTAACCGAACGGAAATCCCCGCCGCCACGGGCGAGCGCGCGATTGACGAACTGGTCGCCGACTTCGAACGCGGCCTCATCAACGCGACCTTGGAAAAAAACAGCTTCAGCCTCACCCGAACCGCGGACCAGTTGAAGATCAGCCGGCATGCCCTGCGGTACCGCATGCAACGATTGAATCTGACCCCCGCCGAGGACGACCCGCCCGCCCCGGCGGGCCGGGCGAACCGCGAATCATGAACGCCGCCAGTTTTGCCAGTCTATCCGCCAGCCTGCCGCCCCTGTTCGGGGCCAGCCTCGCCGTCCGCACCCTCATCGAATACCTGATCATCGCCGGGGCCGTGTTGCTGGTGACCTTTGCGGTGCTGGTTTGGGCGTTGGTCTTCCGCAAGCCCGGGAAGCGCCGGCATAGCCATCACCCCCCAGCCGCCGAATCTCACCGACGGGAATCCAAAACGACTCGTTCCCAGAGCCGGCGCCGCCGCCGCAATTTTCCGCGCCAACCCACGCTCGCCGAAACCGGCGGCTTGCCACCAGTGCGGCAACCGCAAGCGGTGCCAACCAACTCCCAACCGCCCGGATGACGACGCAGCAGAGTCAGGCGATCACCCGCAAGAGCGCTTCCAACCTCGCGCTCGCCTTCGTGCTGCTCCCCCAGCCCAAGCGCGACGCCATGTCCGCGCTTTACGCCTTCTGCCGCGAGGTGGACGACGTGGCGGATGAGGATTCCGTTGCCGTCGCGCAACGGCGGGCCGGGTTGAATGCCTGGCGCACCGACATCCGCCGCGCTTGCGATGGCGGTCAACCGGAGTTCCCGGTGAACCAGGAATTCCAGCCCTTCATCCAGCAATACCGTCTGCGCTTCGAGCTGTTCGATGAACTCATCCAGGGCTGCGAGATGGACCTCGACACCCAACGCTACGCGACCCACGAGACATTGGAATTGTACTGTCACCGCGTCGCGTCGGTCGTGGGGTTGTTGAGCATTGAGATCTTCGGTTACCAGAGTCCCGCGTGCCGCACCTATGCCATTCACCTGGGCAAAGCGTTGCAACTCACGAACATCTTGCGCGACGTCCGCGCCGACGCCGCGCGCGGGCGCATTTATCTTCCGCTGGCCGAGTTGAAACAGTTTCACGTGACGGAGACGGAGATCCTCCGCCATGAATACTCCGACCGCTTTGCGCAACTCGCCGCCAGTGTTGCCGCCCGGGCGCGGAATTATTACCAGCTCGCCCGGGAAACGTTGCCCGCCGAAGACCGCCGGGCCATGGTGGCGGCGGAGTTGATGGGTTCGGTTTATTGGCGGCTGCTCCGGAAACTCGAAGCCAAGCAGTTCAATGTGCTGGGCCCGGAACCGACCCGTCTGAATAAACCGCAAAAGCTCGCCATCATCCTTCGCTCATGGCTGCGTTTTGCGTTCGGGGCCACCGCCTCCAACTACGGCCCCGCCTGAGCCTCCGGTCCAGGGCCCCGGTTACCTCTGAATCCTTCCGTTCGTCGTGGCGGAGGCGGACGGATTAATGACCGGGGGCTTTGGGTGGTATTGGGGCAGGTTGCCGCCGGGCTTCGCCGCCCGCCGCCAGGAGTTCCGGTAACATGTGATTTCCCGGCGGCAGCAACGTGATGCGGGCTTCCCCGGCAATGATGCGCTGGGTTTCGAGCACCTCGAACAGCGCCGTGAAAACGTCCTGGTCTTTGGCAATCCGCTGCAGTGCCGCACCCACGATCCGCGGCCGAATTGCGGCGGCTTTGGCGAATTCGACCGCCGCCTGCCGTTCCGCCGTGCTGCCAATGATGCTCACGCGATTGACCCCGTCCTGCTTGATGGCGCCGGTCACCTGGCGCAGACGATTCACCACTTTGCTTTCAATCTGTTTGATCATTTCGTGGTCGCGAAAATGCACCTTCCGGATAGAGATCGAGCCGAGCTTGTAGCCCCATTCGTGCGACTTGGGGGAGACCTCCGCGCGCACCGTCTGGCTCATCGAATGGCGGTTCACGAGCATTTCGTCGAGCGGCAGGTTGCTCAGGCAGCGGACGGTGGAGTTGCTGACATTGGCCGCCAGCGAACCGCGCGGGTCGGTGTTCTTGAACAGGTACGCCACCGGATCGCTGATATACATCTCATACCAGATGCCGATGCCCATCGGCGCGCCTTCCTCGGAATTGACAGGATTGCTGCGGAGGTATTCCTGGTCCACACGCATATCAAGCACGTAGCGGCGACCCAGCCAGCGCATGACCAGCGCCTTCCAACCGAGGCGCATGACGAGAAAATGCAGCCCGGGTCGGTCGAGGATGGCGACGACCTTGCCGAACAGCACATACACCTGGCAACTACGTTCGGTGACGATGGTGTACACGCCCAACAACTGCAGCAGCGCCAGCAAGGCGGGCACCAAACCAAAACTCAGAACGAAAGCGATCCCGGCGGCCATGAGGAAATTCACGGCTTCACCTCCAGAAAAACCTGGCTGGCCTGCTCAAATAGCGCGAGCTTCACATTACGCGCGTAGGCCGGCAACACATCCGGCCCGCTCCGCTTCAAGTCCGTTAATTGATCCGCCAGTCCGGTCAACGGTTCGACTTCCGCCTGCGCTTTGAGGGTTTCAATTTCCACCGCACGCCGGGACTGCACGATCTTCTGATCGGCGGCCGCCTGCGCAAGACTGATTTCGGACGACACCTGGTTGTGCGCCGTGTTGATGGCCGCCAGCGCCGACTCAACCTCCGGCGGCGGATCAATGCTCGTAATGAGCGTGGCGTCGAGCACGATGCCATAGCGTGCCGCCGAAGTGCGGCACTCGTGATCCATGTGCTCGTTCAAATCACGCAAATTCTTGCGGAGGTCGTTGATCGAAATGCCGTGAACGGAACCGCTCTCCATCCCGGTCTCGACCGTTCCGGGCTCGGCGGCGCGTTTGGGAGCTTCAAACCGGGCGATCCGCTCGCGCAACACGGATACAAAATACCCCATGACGTGCGCGATCGGATGTTTCACCCCGAACAGATAGCCGTAGAGGTTGCGCTCCGAAACGCGGTAACGGATCTGGCCCGTCAGTCCGGTGTTGAGTTGATCCTTGGTCACCGCGTCG
Source organism: Limisphaerales bacterium (assembly GCA_020848635.1). Classification (GTDB taxonomy): domain Bacteria; phylum Verrucomicrobiota; class Verrucomicrobiia; order Limisphaerales; family JADLHS01; genus JADLHS01. Next base: position 2,426 of record JADLHS010000530.1, on the reverse strand, counting down.
AGAATGGTCCCGCTCATGTTGGCCGACGGATACTCCGGGTCAAAGGCCATGCTCACCGTTTGCGTTGCGATGGAAACCTTGTAAACGCGCTCCCATGGCCATTTGAAGTAGGGTCCGCCCGGCAGGATGACGCGTAGTTGCGGCCAGGCGTAACGCGTGCGTTCGTCCTCGTTAAGCCCCTCGGAAATCGGGTCTGTGAGCGTCGTAGCCTCATCCGCGATCCGCTGCGCCCGCCCGAAACTCGTTTTCACCGCGCGCTCGTTTTGGTCCACCGTGTAAAGTCCGGCCAGGAAATAGCGTACCACGGCCCAAGCCAGAAATCCAACCACGCTGCCGAAGAGGATGTTCATAAGAGTATGAGACGTCTGTTGCCCAAATGGGATAACTGTCTGGCAGCACCCCGACAAGCCAAAACCCGATGCCCCACCGGTAATCCGCGCCTATCCGCTCCGGATCACCGTCGCCAGCACTTCCGCCAAGCCCTGCGCTGCCCGGCTCGAAACTTTCTGCAAGCGCATCAACCCAGGGATTTTCCACGGCGCCTTCGCGATCGCCCACAGCAGTTTTCCGAAATCCAGACTCAAATCCGGTTTGCTGAGTTGGTTGAAATCAAGCGGCAAGTCCTCGTGGGCGGCGTCCGAGATCACACGCACGGTCGCGCAGGGGATTCCGCGCGCGCGGCAAACGGCGTGGATCGCCTCCGACTCCATCTCCACGGCGTCCGCGCCGGTGGTACGCCGCAATTCGCGTTTCTCCTGCCGCGTTGTCGCGATACGCTGCGCGCAGAAAAACTTGGCCGGGCTCGCGCCCGCGGCGCTCAGCCTGACGCGCAACCCTGCGTCCCCGGTGGCATAAACCACGGCGCCGGGAGCGAACACCGGATCCAGCCCGCCTGCGAACCCACAGGTCAACACGAACCGCGGAGTGATCTGATTCAAACGTTCAACCAACGTGCGTTCGGAATTCTTCCGGCCGATCCCGGTGACGAGGATTGAAAGATCATCCCGGTTGACGGTGAGTCGTCGGAACGCCCCCGCCTCCTCCTTGAGCGCGAAGCAAACCAGATGGGCGACGGGTCGGCTCACAATGGCGGATGGCGCAGGGCCAGCCGAATGCGCGCGACCAGCGGGAATGGCACATCGCAAATCATGAATTATTTGATTCCCGCCAGCCGTTCCTTCCAAACGCGGTAGAGTTCCACCGTCGCCCGCACATCGCGCAGACAATATTCCGCGATGTCGCGGAATTTGCCTTCCGCCATGAGCGTGTTCACGTCCATGCCGGTGACACCGTGGGCTTTGGGCGACGCGATGCCAAAGGCTTTGCAGTAGAAATCCAGATTGAACTTGCGCGCCGCGCCTTCGCGCCCGCTGACGTTGTAGAAGGAGAATTGCTCGGCGAGATCGCAATGCGGTTCGGTCGCGAAGCGATAGCCGAGCCAGTTCTTCTTGGAGATCGGCACATTCAAGACCGCCGAACGCAGATATAGGAACGGCACATCAAAGCCGCGCCCGTTGAACGTTACGATCTCGTCGTAGTGCTTTGCCACGTCCCAGAAAGTCGCCAGCAATTCCATTTCGTCGGCGCATGGTGTGAATGCCACTGGCCCGGAGTCGCCGGGGCTCTCCTCAAAGTCTTCGGCGATGAACAGCACCTGACCGCGCTGCGTCTCGGCGTTGAGCATGCCAATGCAAACGACCTGCGCCGTGAACGGCCAGAGATTGAACTGCCGCAGGATGTCCTCGCGCTTCGTGGCGCGGGCGGCTTCGTCGGTGAGCTTTTCCGCTTCGCGCAAAAGATATTCCTGCTGCACCTCATCAAAGCTGGGCAGCGGGAGCGCGGAGGTTTCGATGTCGAAAACGAGTTTGGCCATGGGATTCCGGGTTGTGGGCAATAAAAAAACCAGGATGGAAAGCTTGTCCCACAGACCAAACCTGCCATCCCGGTGTTTTTATACGACTACTTCTTTTTCTTACCAACTTTCTTTGCCGCTTTTTTCTTGGCTGCCATGTTTATCACCTCCGATCGTTTCATGGAGTTCCACTCTGCAATTTTTGCAGACGGTGTAATTTATTTGACAGATTGGTTGTATGAAGAAATGCGGGGCGCTGGCAATGATTATTTCACCGATACTTTTTTGGTGCGACATGTTTTTGCGACCCGGACACCAACAAAAATTTCCGTGCGCCGCCAAATCCCCCTCCGTTTGCGTTCGCGGTTCCAAGATTTGTGTGCGGCGCTGCGGTGCCAAAACCAGGCGGGCGATCACCGCCTGTTCCAGCGGGCGGCGTCCGGCCCCATCGGTTGCGGTCGCCCGCGGCACCCGTTCGAAGTTCGCCATGCTTGCTCCCGCTAAACAATCCAGCAATGATTGCTGACATGAAGACGAAGGTTAAATCCGTCTCCCGCACCGCCTCTGGCCGGCG
>JADLHS010000529.1 GCA_020848635.1 Limisphaerales bacterium | reverse complement strand
TCCGGCCCGGGATGCGCATACGGCCAATCGTGGCGGGCATCCGAACGCCCCACCACGAAACAACCGTCTTGGCTAATCTCGTGGTAATCGTTCGGAGCTTGCGCGAACTCGGCATTGTTGCCGTCGGCTTTGCCAATGGTCCACAAAGTTGGCGGCCCGACCGCATGAAGCAGGTTGCCCCCGAGGGAAAAGCAAACACCGCAGGCTGCGATGAACTTCAAGTTTTGTTGATTCATAGCCTTGAAAGGTTGCTGATCAATTTATCTCCCAAGCGTGCGTGGCCGGCCTCCCGCCACACATGCCCCGACGCTATCCAGCGCGGCCACGGATGAAAACTTGTCGTTGTTCATGCGACTCACTTTATTAACGGACTGGCAAGTGGGTGCGGTTTGGATCCGAAATTTCATACGATCAAGCCTTCAAACCTTTGAGGTCTACCTCGAGCCGCCGGTTCTCCGCCAGCAATTGATCCATGGTTAGTCGAACCCGACGCGCGGCGGCATCCCGGCCCAGAATGCAGGTCAACACCCCATCCACTGCGCGCGACACCGTGTCGTTGCCGAAATCGCCGTGCGTGATATTCCGGTAGAACCGGTCGATGTTCCGAGAAGCGCCCGCCTCGTAAAGATTCGTGACTTCGGCACGGAACAGATCATCAAAGCTTCGGAACTCCGCCGTACCCCAGTAATTCAAAACACCAAATCCTTTTTGGCCATGGATGGTGCAGGCGATCGCGTCCTTGTTCTGGTTCTTGAGCGCCTGGCCAAAATGGTTGTGCACCAACCCGTCAGCGTACTCATAAACGACCGAGCACACATCGTGCGCATCGCCATGCGGTTCCGGCCGGCTGACTCGAGAAACGCCCATGGCGGCAACCGGCGTGCGCCCCAAGGCCCACAGCGCGGCGTCAATGGCGTGGATGTCATAATTGCCGATGTAATCACAGCCCATGGCGATGTCGTTCACCCAAATTAGTCCGCGCAGGCGGTCTTCGATGGTGTCTTTGAGCGGCGGATCGGCGAAGCCGGAGCCGATTCCCACCGTGTAGACTTGCGCGATCTTGCCGAGGCCTTCGCCCTGAATCCGCTGCCGCACCTCCTGGTTGGCCGGGTCCGTGGGCAGCTGATAATCCACAAGGAAACTGCGATGCTTGGAGGTCGCCAATCGGGCGGCTTCTTGGATCGTGAGGCAACCCGGCACGTCAGCGGCCACGGGCTTGGCCATATAAACGTGCAGTCCGGCGGCTACCGCCGCCCGGGCCTGTTCCGGAAAAAAATATGGCGGCACTTCCAGCACCACAGCCTCCACGCCGCTTTCGATCAGACGTTTGTAGCCGGAAAGTGTGCTGAAACGGCGGGCCTTGTCGACGCTCAGGGCTTCGCCAACGCGATCGGCGCTGGCTGGGAAATAGTCCGCGACAGCGTGGAACTCGTAACCACCGTGCTCCTGGAAAAGCCTGGCTATCCAACTGCCGCGCCCGCCGCAGCCCACCAAGCCGAGCTTGATTTTGCGTTCGCGCACGGACGAAGGGTTCGCGGCCGAAGACCCGGCAAACAATCCCAGCGCCGACGCGCTGGTGGCGAGCGAGGTGGTCTTGATGAAGTTCCGGCGATTGAGCAGTGTATTCATGGAATGATTTCTTGGGATGGCGACAGCAAGCGTCTTAAGTTCTTTTGGGCATTGTGTGGAGGTGGTACTTGCGGCACAGACCGTCCAACATCATCGTGGTAATCGTGCACGGATGCCAACCGGACCGTAGCGGGTGAGAAGCTCCTTGAGTTGGCCCTTCATAAAAGCGGGGTAGCGATCCAAATCCGGCTCGCCCGTGGCCCGGTCGTTCCAAGGTTTGCGCTGCACCCACTCCAGGTGGTGCCAATCCAGGATCGCGTCCTAAAAGCATAGTTTGGTGCCGCTTTCGTGGCAGGCCTCGGCCAGTTCCTGCAAGGGACCGTGCGAGAACGGGGGTGGACGTGTTGCACCAATCCATGGGGTCCAACCGAAACATCCAGAAGCCGTTCTGGTGCGTCGCGGTGATGACGAGGTATTTCATCCCGGCATTCTTCGCGATTTGAACCCCCTCGCGCGCGTCGAACTTTTCCGGATTGAACTGGGCCGCGAATTTTTCGTCCTCGGACACCGGAATCCGAATGAACATCCCAAAGCGCGTCTCCGTAAACCCACGAACGCGCTCGGCGCGTTGCTGGGCAGTCTCTCCCCCCGCCGTAACCGAACTGTTATCGGCCGCAACCACCGCTCGGGGCGGCATAACTTTTTCAGCCACTTGTGCCGGATATGTTACCAGCGCAAACCCAACCGAAGCCGCATGTCTATTCATGACAATCCCTCTTCTGCCTTACTAGCCAGCCTATAACTGCAGTACAATTACCGGGCTAAAATCCTTGGGAGCATCGAGCGGAACGGCAATGGTCAGGACCTCGCCCACAACTTGCGTCGGCAGCGCCTGCTTGGTGGTATCCGCTAGCAGATAAACTTCTTTGACCGGGCCACTCAGCTTCTCAATCTTCAATTGCCCATCGGCTGGCCAATTGAAGACATGGAGATAAAGCGTCTGACCTATGGCAGTAATCCTCCCCCATTTCGGTTGTGCCAAAGCCGAAGCCCCACCGCCATAAATGCTCGCGCCATTCACCGCCATCCACTGCCCCACCGCCCGAAGCCG
>JADLHS010000692.1 GCA_020848635.1 Limisphaerales bacterium | reverse complement strand
TGTAGTCCACGCGGGTGGCATCACGCAGAAAGGCGTGTTCCGGCCCAACGGCGGCGTAATCCAGCCCGGCGCTGACGCTGTGGGTGGATTGAATCTGGCCGAATTCATCCTGCAAAATGTAACTGCGCGTGCCTTGCAACACACCGAGCGAGCCGCCTTGAAACCGCGCCGCGTGTTGCTCGGGCCGGATGCCGAGTCCGCCGGCTTTCGCGCGACGCGCGTCGAATCCCTCGCCGGCCCGGACTCAATGGTCATCGGTATCAAGTAACATGCCGCGAACCGGCGCGCGGTCGGCAACTGGCCACCGTTGTGCCGACCGCATAATGTCCAAAACAGGTTGCGGTGCCTTGCTGTGCCAAATTACTTTTTGCATTTCTGCTCTACTCACAGGCGCATTCCGCCCAAGCGGGCTGGCGCAACTCATCGAGCATCGGGAAAGTCCTGGTGCCAGTGCTCGACCACGGTTTTGCCAGGTCCGGCCAGCCAGTAGATCTTCCCGCGTAAGCTGCGCTGCTCGTTTGGCGCAACGCCGCCAAGGTTGACGATGGCGTGCAGGCAATCCGCCGGATGATGGTCGGAAAGATGGGTGGTCCGCTCCCAGTAGAGGCCCGTGGACCATTTACCGTCCGCGCTCGTGCGGAGGAAAAGTCCGCTGTCGCCGGTCCAGAGCATGCGCGCGTGGTAAGGGCCAATGGGTTCAAGGAGGTCGAGCCGCCCGCCGTTTCGCCGGATGTCCAGCGCTTCGCCGTAGCGAGTCCGGCACCCGATCGTATCTTTGCCGGCGGGAAGCGGCTGCAATGCCCCGTCCCGCAAGACCCATGTGAGACTGGTCTGCGCCGCGGCTGGGGGCGCATTCTGCCACAAGTCATATTCGCTGAACGCGGCGGTTCGCGCGTATCTCTGCCGCCACGCCGATTTGGCCAGGCAACCGGTCAGACGAAAGCACTGTTGGACCCCATAGAATTCCGGCAGGCCAACGGCCTCGGCCTTCACGACCCACAACAAATCAATGCCGTCCTCGACGGGCGCCAGATAGAAAGTCCAGTCCTGCGGAACCCAGCCGGCATCGGTCACACGCTGGTGGAAGGCCATCGTGCCGGGACGCGCCTTGAACCGTTCCTCCGCTGGCGTCAGTTCCGGCTGCTTTGTGTCGGAGTTTTTGGCTGGCACGCTGCCGTAGCTCAGCGGCGTGTGCTCGTGGAATCGGTAACCGATGCGGTTGTCGGGATGACTGCGGTTGGTAAAGGAGGCGAACCCGTCCATCAGCTCGATCCGGATATCCCCCAGTTCCTCGGCCGCCGCGAACGCGCACGACGAGAGGATCAACCCTAAGCAGAGGCTTTTCATTCTTGGATGCGCCCTCACGGCACAAATCCTACAATTTCACCTTCGCCGCCACCTGCGCCACGTCTTTATCGCCGCGGCCGGAGAGGTTCACGATGATCAGCGCGTCCTTGCTCATCTTCGGTGCGCGGACGATGCATTCGGCCACGGCGTGCGCGCTTTCGAGGGCGGGGATGATGCCTTCCAGCCGCGCGAGTTTCATGAAGGCTTCGAGCGCTTTGTCATCGGTGGCGTAAGTGTAGTCCACGCGGGTGGCATCACGCAGAAAGGCGTGTTCCGGCCCAACGGCGG
>JADLHS010000528.1 GCA_020848635.1 Limisphaerales bacterium | reverse complement strand
GCCCCGCGCCCGCGCATCCGTTCACGAAGAACCGCTTTCACTACAACTGGCACTGGTTCTGGGAATACGGCAACGGCGATCTCGGCAACCAGGGCGTGCATCAAGTGGACATCGCGCGCTGGGGACTCGGCGTCGGCTTTCCGAACAAAGTCACCGCGATGGGCGGCCATTTTGTGAACGACGACGACCAGACCACGCCCAACTCGCTCGTGTGCTCCTTCCAATACGATCTCCCCGGCGGCAAGCGAAAGATGATCGAGTTCGAGGTGCGCCACGGCATCACGAATCGCGAAGCGGACATCGGCACCGAAAAACTCGGCAGCGGCAATCAAGGTCCGAACGTTATCGGGAACATTTTCTACGGGGCGGACGGCTATCTCGCACTGGGTGATGAAGACACGGCGAATGCTTACCAGTTCTGGCTCGGTTCCGAAATGAAAGCCGGCCCGACCGGGCACAAAGGCGGCAGTCGCTATGCCTTCGCGAACTTCATTAAAGCCCTGCGCAGCCGCAAGCCGGAGGACATCGCCGCGCCCATTGAGGAAGGCCACATTTCGTGCACCTTGGTGCATCTGGCGAATGCTTCTTATCGGCTGGGTCGCTCGCTGAACTTCGATCCCGTGAAGGAAGAGGTCATTGGCGATGCCGAGGCGAACCGTTTGTTGCGCGACGCCGATCGTGGTTACCGGAAGGGATTCCGAATTCCGGAGCGCATTTAATCGCGAGCCAACACCTGAGTGGCAACAAGCGGTGTGGGCGCGGCTTCGGCGCGTTCCGCTGAGTCACTATTGTTGATCCTGACCGCGCGTCAGCCACGACAGGGAGAACCGGACAAAACGAATCCATTCGCGCCGGTGCTTTTCGCCGCCCTCGAGGATCAGGCCAATGTCGCCATCGGGCAGCCGCACCAGGCCGGAATACGATGCCGGTCCGGCGTGGATGAGGCGTTTGACCGGCCAGGTTTTTCCTTCGTCGTAACTCAATCGGACAGTCATGCGCGTGCGTTCCACCACGTTAAACTTTTCGCCCTTGTTGTCAGGATTGGCAAACAGCAACCGGCTTTTTTGCCCGCGCCCTGCCCAGCTATAGCGGATGATGCTGGCCTGACACGGGCATTCGTTCAGCGCGTGATCCCAACGGAAGTCCGACCACGATTCTCCGCCGTTGCTGCTGATGGCCACGCCGCGACAACTCTTTCCCATGTTGCCCCGCACATTGAGCATCAATTTTCCATCGTTTAACTCAGCGACCTGACATTCGTCGGACAACTGCGGCACACGCGGCCCCAGAGTCCAGCTCTTGCCGAAGTCGTCGCTGTAGAGCGCGCGCGAAAACCATTCCTCGTCCATCTCCTCGTTGAGCACTCCCGTGTAACCCGGGATGATCAGTCGCCCGTTGCGCATTTGGATGCCGATGCCCGGGCCGAAATTGAAGCTGTCGTCGTAGTTGGCGACACGAGCGCCGATGTTGACTGGCTCCGACCAGGTCAGGCCATTGTCCTTGCTGGTTAGTTGGAAATGTTCGTTATGATTCGGATGCGCTGGGTTAACCCTTTCGCACAGCAGCAGAATGCTCTTGTTGGTTTGGTCCACCACCGGACACGGATTCATGAGGGCCTCCTTGCCCACGCCGCGGAACAGAACTTGGGTCGGCAACCAACTTCGTCCGCCATCCACGCTGCGCCGCAGGACCAGATCGGTGGGGCTGGCGTCGGCTTGCGATTCCTTCCGCGCTTCGCAGAAGGCCAGCAGCGAACCATCCGGCCCGAGCAAGAGCGATGGGATGCGATATGTATTCACGCCCTCCGTGCCCGCCACGAATACGTCGGTGAACACTGGCGCGCCGGGTTCGGGTTTAGGTGCATCCCCGCAGACGACGCGAAAGCCAATATCGCTCTGCTTCGCGGAGGGAACTTCGTGATGGCGCCGCGACGAACGACACTGGCCGGGGGTGGTGAGCCAACTTCCACCCCGCAGTACGCGATGCGGCGCACACGCCGGCCCGACGGGATCAGTGTCGGGGCCGTCGCCGTAAAACCAGTGCCAGTCCTGACACCATTCCGACACGTTGCCGCTCATGTCGCAGAGCCCCCACGGATTTGGCGGCATCAAGCCGACCGGCCGCGCGTGCCGATCCGCCGTGAGGAAAGCATTCCCCCGCCACCACGCGGCCTGATTGATCTGCTCGTAGTTCGGATCGTCGCCCCAATAGAACCGCGACGTCGTGCCAGCGCGGCAGGCGTATTCCCATTCGGCTTCGGTCGGTAGCCGGAACAGACGGCCAGTTTGCGCGGTCAGCTTCTCGACGAACGCCCGGGCATCGTCCCAAGAAATGAAAACGGCCGGTGTGTGATCGTCGTCACCAGCGCGTTCTCGTCCGGCCCATAGCGACGTTCCCATCACGGCGCGCCATTGTTGCTTTGCCACTTCGGTCCGGGCCATCCAGAAACCGCACGAGATGTTCACGCGATGCTGCGGGGTTTCCTTGTTTGGATAGGCGTCTTGCTCGCCTGCGCGCTGGCCCATCAGAAAAGTGCCCGCCGGAATCCAGGCCAAATCCATCGAAGCATTGCCGGGCAGCGAAATGGTCTCAATCCGTCCGGCCTTGCCAGCCTTGGAAGGCGATGCGCGCAAACCAGAATCACTTGTCTTAGCTGAAGGCGAACGAATCCGAAGGGGCTATCGGCATGATCAGCATTGGCGAAAGGGGGGGGGCCGGCATCAGGTCGCCGTAACCAGTTGGTTCAACGCTTGCCCTCCCCCTGACCCTCTCCCCCCAGGAGAGAATCCTCCGAAACCCATTACCACCTCGTCGCGGCATCTACCACCACCACCTTACCCGCCGCCTTGAGCTAAGTCAGACAGGCGGCTAGCCCAACGCCAACCTCATTCGCAGCAGCCGACGTGAGCCGGTTCAAGCCTCGCGGTTCTTGGAGACGGCCACCGACAAGAGTCAATCCGCCTCGGGTTGGTCCAAATGCTTGCCCGGCGGTAGATCCGCGTATTTTTCCAGATGTTCCGGGCGCAACGGACTGGCAATGGCGTGTTCCTCGGCGAACCACTTCCCAAGGTCAACGAGCCGGCAACGCCGCGAACAGAATGGGCCGAACCCGCCCGCAAACCAGTCGCCTGACTTTCTACACGTCGGACATTTGACAATCAGAGGGCCGCTCATGGCCGGGTATTAGCGGCGCACTTCCGCGCCCACGGCTTTGAGATTGCCGGCAATGCTCGCGGCCACGGGTCGTTTCACTCCCCCAACCTGCAAGATCGCCTGGACGTCCGCGATGATGGCGTCAAATTGCGCCGCCGGGAGCGGTTTGCTGTTGAACACCGAGTTGAGATTGAGCGCCAGTCGTTCCTGTTCCGCCTCGCCCAAGATGTTTTCCCCCAGCGCGGCGGCGAGCGTGTCCACCAATTTGGTGACGGTTGGCAAGGACGGTTTGGTGGTGCGGGCAGCAATGGCGAGGTCTTTGATAAATTGCTGCTTTTGTTCCGACGACACCGGCGAACCAGGTTTGAGCAAAGCAAGGTCGGCTTTGAGTTTGGAAATATTCTGCGCCTGAACGGCAACTGGGCTGGGAGCGGCGGACGTGCCGGGGGTGGGCGCGTGGGGCACGGGCGCGGCGGGCGGCGGCACGCCTTGCCGGACGTTGTTCTGGTTCACCAGTTCCTTGGCGCGTTGCTTGATCTGGGCCCCTTGGGCGCCCTGTCCGCAGGCGGGCGACAACCATGCAAAATTGAGAACCAAAAATGCAAACGACCAAACCGGCAAGCGCCGAGGCGCGTGGCGCCTGTCCCGCGGCCATTCGGCTTTCGCCGCGGGTTGCCGTTCGTTAATTCTTGATCGGTAGTTTTTCATTGATCACCGCCACCCCTTTCTGGCTGAGCAGGCCGACATAATCCATCATAATCTGACCCGCTTCCTCAAGGGCGGCGTCGGTGACCGGGGCGGTCTCGGTTTCCAGGTCGCTGCCCGGGTCCTGACTTGCGGTCGCGCCGTGAAATGCCCCCGGATCGCCGGCTACTTTTGCGGTCAAGGTGTTCGTCTTGACCACGGGCGCCGGCAGGCCGGGCAACGCCACCTGTTTGAGCGTCAGTTCATACACAGTCGGCTCAGGCGCCGTGCGGGCGAGGCGCTCCTGGTTGCGGGCTTTTGCGCGAGCTTCGTTGTCTTCCATTTCCTGAAGGCGTTCCTTTTCGTTGAGGGAAATTGTTTTCTCCGCCTGGAACTTGCGGAACTGATCAATGTCCTCGCGGATGTAAACGAAGTCCTGATTGGTGGAGATGCGTTGATTGGAACGGCGCAACAAGTCGTTTAGATAAGGCGCAACCTCGTTCAGCTTATTATACCTGGCGCTGGTGATCTGATCCCATTGCAGTGCATTCTCCAGCGCGCTCTCGCCAATCTCTTTGACGTAATTCAGTTTCGACGGCAGGACAATGTCGGAGAGCACCCCCTTGAGTTGGGTCGAACCACCGCTCACGCGATAGAACTTGCCCCGGGTGATCTTGAGGGTGCCGGGATCGTTCGTGCTGGTGGCACTGGGGCGCATGGCGTAGCGGAGGGGGTTGAGGTTTTGCACCGTCCCTTTGCCGTGGGTGGACAGGTCACCGACAACAATCGCCCGCCCATAGTCCTGCAAGGCGCCGGCTAGAATCTCCGAAGCCGAGGCGCTGAACCGGCTGGTCAAAACCACCAACGGTCCGTCGTACACCACGCTGGGATCCGGGTCCTCGGTCACCTGCGCGCCGCTCGGGCCGTTAACCTGAACAATGGGGCCGTCCTTGATGAACATGCCGGTGAGTTTGACACACTCTTCCAGGGAGCCGCCGCCGTTGCGGCGCAGATCCAGGATAATACCCTGACATTTCTCCGCCTTGAGTTTGGCCAATAAGTGGGCCACATCCACCGAAGTGTAGTGCTGGGCTGACGCGCCGTCGCTGGCGGCGAGGTCGGTCTTCTTTGGAGCTCCCACATCCATCGGCACATAAAACGTGGGCAGGTCAATCACGCCGAGCCGAAAGGTCTCGCCCGCCGCGGTCGGCAGGTCAATGACTTTGGCTTTTGCCGCCTGATCGTCGAGTTTGATCTCGTCGCGAATGATGGTCACAACGCGGCGTTCGGAAGCATCCGTCACGGGAATGACGGTCAATCTGACCTCCGTGTCCTTCGGGCCGCGGATGAGTTGGACGACTTTGTTGAGGCTCATTTCGACCACATCCACGGGAGGTGCATTGCTTTGGGCGACGGCGACAATGCGGTCTTTTTCGCCAAGTTGTTTGCTCTTGGCGGCGGGCCCGCCGGCCATGAGCTTGCGAATGGTGCAAAAGCCGTCCTCCGACCCAAGCTCCGCGCCGATGCCAAAGAGCGAGAGGTTCATCCCGATGGCAAAATTCTCCGCCTGCCGCGGATTGAAATAGTCGGAGTGCGGATCATAGACATGGGCCAGCGAAGTGAGGTAGAGCTCCAACACGTCGTCCGCATCCCATTCCCGAAAGAAGCGGAGATTCCGCGCATAGCGAAGATTCAGGGTTTCGACAATTTCCTCCGCCGGGGTTTTGGGTTTGGTTTCCTTGGCGACCGCGACTTTGGCGGCTGGTTCGTTGGTTGCGGAAGCTCCGTGTGCCACCTTGGCGTCCGCCGATAGTGTGTCCAACTGGTTGGTTTTGCTGGTTGCCGCGCGGGTCGCCGCTTTTTTCTTCGCGGCCTGCTTGGCGATCTTCTCCTCAAGGTACTCGAAGCGCAGGCGTTGCCGCCACAGGGTATGGGCTTCGGTCAGATCGCGCGGGTAGGGCGCGTCTTTGCGGTTGGTGACGATGCGTTCGTCGGTGTCGAAAGTAAATTTTTCCTCCTGCAACAAGGTTCCGGCATAGGCAACGCGCTGGGCGAGACGCTCGTAGAACCGGTTGAAAATGCGGTAGGCGGGCGTCGTGTCGCCCACATGGGTGAGGTCGTCGAGCCGGGTGCGGTAGCGCTCGAACTCGGCGAGGTCCTCCTGGGTGAAATGCAGATGCTGCGGGTCAAGGGTTTCAAGGTAACGGTCCAGAAATTTGGCGGAGAATTCGTCGTCGAGCGGATGTTGCAGGAAATGCTGGCCTTCGAGCAGCCGGGCGGCAACATAGGCAATACGGGCATCATCAGGGCCGGGGGCGGGCAGGTTGGTCCTGGCGATGGTAACCGCTTCGGCAATGGCTTCGGGCTTGGCGTTGCCCGCGCCCAACACCCAGAGGGCCGGGAGGCCACCGGCCACGAGCAGCCAGATCATTATTACAAATCTTCGTGTCATAATCGCTTATCGCGGTTCATCCGCGTGATTTAGACCCAGCATACGGCGAATCATTCAATGTGGCGAATAAAGTTTTAGGTGAATCCAACTCGCGGGCAGGCCTCGGAACCGTTTCAATGAAGTAGCCAGGAGCGGGCTGGTCGGGTAGCATGCACTACGAATCGAGCATCGAGATGACGGAGTGGTTTTCATTCCCCTTCGCGGTTAAGCCACTGGCGCTGGCACTTTGGCTGCCTGGCTTGGTAGCTCCGTTCGGCGCGAGTGCTGCCACAGTAGAGCCGCGCGGGCCGCTTACCACCGCGCGGCAGATTCACCAACTCACTCCGGACGATGCGGCCAAGGCCCACCCGATCCGAATCCGGGGCGTCGTGACTTCCTACGACATAGCTGTCAATCAACTGTTCGTGCAGGATGCCACGGAAGGCATCTACGTCGAAATAGGCGCGTCAGCTTTGATTGTCGAAGATATCGTCAATCTGCCTTTGTTCGCCAAAAAACTGAAACAGGCATCCGGCACTGACGCCATATCACAATATCTGCGAGGCCAACTCGCCACCGCGACACAAGACCGATTGGACGCTTATGCCGGCGGGCCCGACCCAGATTTACACGCCGCCCTAGTGGTTGACCTGAATCGGAGTATCCACAGCGGCAGTTCACTTTACGCTCCGCAGCGATTTGAGAGGGTTACGCTTTCGTCACCTACAACGGTTCTGCTGGCGAAAACGCTGAGCGGGGAACCGGCGCCCGGCCGAAGGAACTCCCGGCAAGCCGTGATCTCCCGGCTGAACCGTTTGCTGGTGGAAGACGCGTACCCGGCCTGCATTTCAACCAACCGGAACCCTGAGCGATTTGGTTTTGCGATCGAGGTGGGTCAGGTGTTGGAAATCGAGGGGGCCAGCGGCCGGGGCGGATTTGCGCCGGATATTCTTCCCTCCGCCGTGAGACTCGTGGGCCGGGCCGAGTTGCCGGCGCCTCGCCGTGTGGCCTTTGAACAGATGGCCGCGGGGCAGGAGGATTGTTCCTGGGTCGAATTCAGCGGCATTGTGCGCTCCTCCGAGGTGGACGAGTTCACGACACTGCCAGCCCTGTATGTGGCCGGAGCGGGTGGTCGCGTGGTCGTGCCAATTCAGGAATCAGACCGGGAAAGTTGCGAGCGATTGATTGACGCGGAAGTCAAGGTGCGCGGGGTTTGCACGACGCAGTTCAATCAAAGGGGACAGTGGATCCGCGTGGCGGTACAGGCGTCCACCATGGCCGACATTCTGGTAACGAAGCCCGCGCCGCCGAGCTTGGATGCGATTGCCACCCGCAGGATCAACACGCTGCTGCGCTACGCGCCCCAGGAAGTTCACGGCCATCGCGTCAAGGTCGCCGGCGTGGTGGTGCTGCAGCAACCCGGGCGGGCACTCGTCATCGCCGATGAAACGCAAGGACTCTACGTCCTGACTCGCCAAAACACGCCGCTCCGCCCGGGTGATCTGGTGGAAGTCTTTGGCTTTCCGCTCGCCGGGGAGTACGTGTCTCCGTTGCTGGAGGAGGCGGTCTTCCGCAAGATTGGGGAGGGCCGACCGTTGGCGGCGAAGCGCGTGCCGGCAGCGGAGGGCAGGCTAGGGCGAAATGACGCCACCTTGGTCGAAATGGAGGCGATGCTGCTGAATCGGGTGCCGCGGGAGCACGATCAGGTTTTGGAACTGCAGGCGGATGAATTCATTTTCTACGCCGAAGCCCCTGGAATGCCGAAAAACAACGACCCCCTGGCGACCATCCCGAACTACAGTCGGGTACGCCTGACCGGCGTTTGCCTGGTCCGTCCAGAACAGGATAATCTGGCGGAAGGTTCCCAATCCTTCCGCCTGTTGTTGGGCTCCACGTCGGACGTGGTTTTGTTGGCTCGACCTTCGTGGTGGACGGTGGAGCACACCATTTGGTTGTTGGCGGGGACGCTGGCGGTCTTTCTTGCCTCGCTGGCGTGGGTGGCCGTGCTGAGAAAGCAAGTGAAGGCGCAGACGCAGACCATCCGCCAAAAAGCCCAACACGAAGCGGCCCTGGAGGAACGCACTCGCATCGCTCGCGACCTGCACGATGAATTGGGTTCCAGCCTTACGCATATTACCCTCCTCAGCGACCGGCCCGAAGCTGCTCGCGCACCGGAACGGCGAGCCAATTCCCGCAAAATCGCGCTCACGGCCAGAGCGATGGCGCAATCGCTCGATACGATCGTCTGGGCGATTAACCCCCAGCACGATACGCTCGAGGGCTTGGTGGAATACCTTTGCCAGTACACGGACGATTTCCTGGAGGACACCTCGATTCGCTCCCGGTTGCAGCTCCCGGCCAGCCTGCCGCGCGGCCCGGTGTTGGCAAAAGTGCGCCATCAGCTTTTCCTCGCTTTCGCAGAAGCGCTCAACAATACCGTGCGACATGCTTTCGCCTCAGAAATTCAACTCGAGATCACGGTCGCACCGGCTGAATTCCGAATTCGGATCGCCGACAACGGGGTGGGGTTTGACCCCACTTCGGTTCGGCAGGGAGGAAGCGGCCTAAAAAACATGCGCCAGCGGTTGGAGGCTATCGGCGGGCGGTTTGAACTCACGAGCCGACCAAGCCACGGCAGCCAAATCGAGATGACCATCCCTTTGAGCCGAGAATGAAGATCCAGCGGACGCGGGCATGCGTGGGGCGTGAGGGTTTGTAATTCTCATTTCCCTGATCCCCACCTTTGTAGGGTGGTAGAGGACGGTGGCCTTTGGTAGGGTGCAGGGAGTGACAATCACTGTTTCCATCGTCGAAGATGACGCGCGGGTTCGCGAGGAGCTGGCGAAATTGATCAATGGCGCCAAGGGCTTTAAGTGCCTCGGGGTTTATGCCGATGGCGAGACGGCGCTGAAGGACATCCCGCGGCATGGACCTGATGTGGTTTTAATGGACATCAATTTGCCCGGCATGTCCGGCATCGAGTGTGTCCGCAGCTTGAAAACCTCGCTCCCCGCCGTCCAGATCATCATGCTCACGGTCTATGATGAGGTGGGTCAGCTATTCAATTCGCTGCTGGCCGGGGCCTGCGGTTATTTGGTGAAACGCACGCCGTCGGACAAGCTCCTGGAAGCAATCACCGAAGCCCGGCTCGGCGGCTCCCCGATGACGCGCAAGATCGCCCGCAAGGTGGTCCAATACTTCCACCGGCTTGGTACCACACGGATCGAAGCCCAGTGCCTCTCCAAGCGCGAGCAGGAAACGCTGGCGCTGTTGGCCGAAGGTTTTCGCTACAAGGAAATCGCCGATAGAATGGGCATCAGCTTCAACACGGTACGCGAATACGTGCATAGCATTTACCAGAAACTGCACGTCACCTCCCGCACGGAGGCGGTTCTGAAACTCCAGCACTATTCCGCTCCGGCCAGCCCGCTTGAGTCGATCCCACGATGAAACGATTGGTTCCTTGCGGCCCTTGCCTCCCAGCACCCGCGATCCGAACCCTGCCGGCCAATCAGACGGCAAAACCCAAATCGTTAACGAAAAATCAATTTACCGAACCACGCTGGCTTGGCCGCCGTCCCGCTTGCAGCGCGCTGGCCAGGTTCCCGATGCGAATCCTGGCGGTGTTGCTCGTCTGCCTGTTTGACGCCGCGGTCAGCCTGGCTGTGACCAATGTGACCTGTGTGGGCGACAGCATCACCGCCGTCAGGTCGTATACCGACAAGCTCCAGAGCCTCCTCGGGCTGGGATACAACGTGCAGAACTTTGGCGTCAGTGGCACGACGTTGCTGAAAAGCGGCGATCACCCCTACTGGAATACCACCTATTACACCAACAGCCATGGGAATCCAACTCCACCTGACATCGTCATCATCATGCTGGGCAGCAATGATTCGAAGCCGTGGAATTGGACATACGGCAGCAACTATGTTGTGAACTACACCGAACTCATCGCTACCTATACCAATCTTCCGACGCATCCACGGGTGCTGATTTGCACCCCGCCACCCGTTTTTGGCAGCGGGGCTTTAGGCATTAACCCAGGCATCGTGGCGACGAATATCGCGCCCACTGTCCGACAATTGGGTGGCAGTCTTGGCCACGAGGTGATTGACATGCATGCCCGGTTCGCCGGACACGCGGAATGGTTTCCGGACAACGTCCATCCGGATGCCCGGGGCTGCACCGTGATGGCCGCGATCGTTTATACCGCCCTCAAGGGCGATACGATGAATGGCGTAAATCCCCGTCTGAACCTCACCCTGGCTGGCAACAGCAAGGCGCTGGTGAGTTGGCCGGCGGCGGGTGCGGGGTGGGTGCTGCAATCAAACTTGGGACTGGGCGGGGCGAATGCCTGGTTGATGGAACTGCGGCTCGCGGCCAACGATGGCATTTCCATTCGCTACACCAACAACGTGACCCCTGGCGGGGCGGCCATGTACCGACTCTGGCGACCGGGGAATTGAGGACGACTCATCGCACTTCTGGCCGGCAACACCACCGCGCTCCGGGTCATCCCAACGAAAGTGGGGATTGCTGGCTGCGGGATTCCCTGAGACTCTGCGCGGATGAACCGTCGAGCGATGTCGTGCGGATTTCCTGGTCCGGAAGCAGGCCTGCGGACTCCCGGAGGAACTTGCGGTTCGTGCGCCGGACGACCGTAGAACCAATTGAACAAACTAAAACCACCCACTCCGAACAAACAAATGAAAACAAAAATGCCCGATTGCAAATCACGCACACCAGGCCGGGGGAAGCTGAGTCAGGCTCTCTGGCTGGC